>JANQKX010000196.1 GCA_028280915.1 Kiloniellaceae bacterium | reverse complement strand
CCGAGCGGGCGAAGCAGTCGATCACTGGCTGGGCCACGGCGAAAGGCCCTTCCTCGCCGCCGCACATGACCGTGAGCACGCCGTTCTCCGCTCCCGCCTGACCGCCGGAGACCGGCGCGTCGATGAAGCCCACACCGGCGTCCTTGGCCACGGCCGCCAGTTCCCGGGCCACCTCGGCCGACGCGGTGGTGTGATCCACCAGAATGGTGCCCGCGGCCATGCCCGCCAGGGCGCCGTCCTCGCCGGTCACCACGGAACGCAAGTCGTCGTCGTTGCCCACGCAGATGAAAACGATCTCGGCCCCTTGCGCGGCCTCGCGGGGCGTGACGCCATGGCTGCCCCCGTGCTGGCCCACCCAGGCCTCGGCCTTGGCCGTGGTGCGGTTATAGACCGTCACCTCGTGTCCGCCCGCCGCCAAATGTCCCGCCATTGGATAGCCCATCACACCCAGTCCGAGGAAGGCAACTTTGGTCATGCTTATTTTCTCCGTTTGCTTATTGATCAAATTTTGCCCGAGCTTAAGGGCCGCGGGTCCACTTCACAAGGCGGGGTTACAGGTTCCCTACAATTGGCTTTCCGTCTTGTCCAAGGCGGCGGTGAGGCGGTCGAAGAGGATGTCGATTTCCGACTCCTTGATGATCAGCGGCGGGCAAATGCCGATGATGTCGCCGGGGCAGGGCCGCAGGATCAAGCCCTCGGTGATGGCATTTTCCACCACCTGGGGCCCCACCTTGAGAGCGGCCGGGAAAGATTCCTTGGTGTCCTTGTCGGCGACCAGTTCCAAGGCGCCCATCAGGCCCACGCCGCGCCCCTCGCCCACCAGCCGATGATCGGCCAGCTGGCGGATGCGGTCCTGGAAGCGGCCCATGACGCCGCGCACCTGGCTCAGAATATCGTCGCTCTCGTAGATCTTCAGGGTTTCCAGGGCCACGGCGGCGGAAACCGGATGCCCGCCATAGGTAAAACCGGTGCCGAAGTTGCCCAGCTTGCTGGCCTGCTCCGCGAAGGCGTCGTAGACCGGCTGGGAAATCATCACCGCCGAGATGGGCAGGTAGGCCGAGGACAATTGCTTGGCGCAGGTCAGAATGTCCGGGCGGATGCCATAGGTCTCGCTGCCCCACATGTTGCCCGTGCGCCCGAAGCCGCAAATCACCTCGTCGGCCACCATCAGCACTTCGTGCTTTTTCAGTACCGGCTGGATTTTGTCGAAGTAGGTTTTTGGCGGCACCATTACGCCGCCCGCGCCCATCACGGGCTCGGCAAAAAAAGCGGCCACGGTCTCCGGCCCCTCGTCGATGATCAATTGATCCAACTCCTCGGCCAGGCGGGTGGCGAAGTCTTCCTCGCTCTCCCCCGGCAAGCTGTCCCGGTAATGGCAAGGCGTGCCGCAGTGGAGGACGCCCGAGATGGGCAGGTCAAAGCCGTTTTGCACATAGGCCAAGGCGGTCAAGGAGCCGCCGGCGATGGTCACCCCGTGGTAGGCCCGCTTGCGGGAAATGATTTTTTTCTTCTCCGGCCGGCCCAAGGCGTTGTTGTAGTACCAGGCGAACTTGATCGCGGTGTCGATGGCCTCGGAGCCCGAATTGGCGAAAAACACCTTGGCCAGGGGCTCGGGCGCGATGCCGATCAGGCGCTCGGCCAGCTCGATCACCGGCGGGGTGGAGCGATGGGTGAAGATGTGGCTGAACGGCAGGGTCTGCAGCTGTTTTGTCGCCGCATCCACCAGGCGCTGCTCGCTGAAGCCCAAGCTGACGCACCACAGGCCGGCCAGGCCTTCCAGGTACTCCTTGCCCTCGTCGTCGTAGAGGTAGACCCCTTCTCCGCGCGCCATGATCAGCGGCCCCTTGGTCTCGTGGACCGAAAGATTGGTGTAGGGGTGCAGCATATAGGCGACGTCGCGCGCGGCGGGCGAATTCGGGGCGTAGGACATGTAAAAATCTCCTTGAACCGGCTATCAGGCCAATAGTTAAAGGACCCAAAAACCGAGAGGACGCGGGGAAGTGAGAATCAGCCGCAGTCTGCGCCAGGCGCCATGTGGACGCAACCGGCAAAACGATCGATCTTTTCTAAGCCCCCGCACCACTATAAACCCCGGTGCCGCAATCCCCAGTGCCGCCGCGAAAGCTTGTCAAGCAGGCCTTCAGCCTGATAGTCACAAGGTTGCCCAATCATCTGAAATTGGCGCGCACGTGATTTTACCGATTTTACAGGGAAGCGGACCGGCTCATGTTAAGCGATCTGCCCTTTGAATGCCCCCCTCATTTGCTCGAAAAGGCGCGTCAAGGCCCCGTGGCCCCCATGGCCATCGCCGGCGCGGATTCGCCGGTGGCCCTGCGCAGCGCGCTGGTGGCTCACCGCGAAGGCTTTATCGAGCCGCTCCTGGTAGGCGACGAGCGCAAGATCAAGGACGCGGCCGAAGCCATCGGCGAGGACTTGGGGGACTTGACCCTGGTTCCCGTGTCGGGTGAGCAGGCGACCGCCTTTAAGGCCGTGGCCCTGGTGCGCTCCGGGCAGGCCACGGCCCTCATGAAGGGGCAAATCCACACCGACCAGCTCATGCGGGCGGTCATCGACAAGAATGACGGCCTGCGCACCGGCCGACGCCTGAGCCATGTATTCCACATGTCCGCGCCGGGGCGGTCCGGCGCCCTTTCCATCACCGACGCGGCCGTCAACGTGGCCCCATCCGTGGACGTGCGCCTGGACATCCTGCGCAATTGCCTGGCCCTGCACCGGGCGCTGGGCCAGCACAGCCCAAAAGTGGCGGTCATGTCGGCCACGGAGACCCCCCTCGCCGCCATGCCCAGCAGCCTGGAAGCGGCGGAAATCGTCAAGCGGGCGCGGGACAGCGATCTGGCGGACGCCGTCATTGACGGGCCCTTCGCCCTTGACCTGGCCATTTCACCGGAGGCGGTACGTATCAAGGGGGTGGACAGCCAGGTGGCCGGTCAGGCCGACATCCTGCTCATGCCCAACATCGAGGCGGGCAACGTGCTCTTTAAAGCCATGGTCTACTACATGAGCGCCACCGCGGCCGGCCTGGTGCTGGGCGCCAAGGCCCCCATCGTGCTCACCTCCCGCGCCGACCCGCCGGAAAGCCGCTTGGCCGCCACGGCCCTGGCCAGCATCGTCGCGGCTCAAGGTCCCGAACCTCAAGCATAAATCCATTGATTAGAGCTAATTTTCTCGCATAAACCATTTGAAAACCTTGAGTCCTTACTCTTTAAATACTTTAGTTTCGGCTTAAGGCTGAATTCGAGAATGCTTTTCGCGAAGGATGGATAGCGTGACTGCTGCATGTGAGGCTCTGGACCAGGCACCCGCCCTAACTTCGGCCGAGATGGCCACGCTCCGAGACCGCGTCAAAAGTTCGAACGTCAACGACACTTCCTTTCTGGCAACGGATTATTTGAACCATTTCAACGAGATCATCATGCTCATGGAGATGGTGCCCAGCATGCCCGATTGCCTGGAGGACGCCATGGAGTGGCGCCCCAAAAGCTATCAGGAACATTTCCGCGACAGCGGCCTGGGCGATGCGGATCTCACCATCATGGCCTATGAAAACGCGCCCGCCAGCTACCGGGAGCCCTTCGATATGCTGGTGACCGAGATGAACGAGCGCATTGCGGCCGGTCTGCATATCCTGGAGTCCAAAATCAGTGCCGGCGCCATGGAATCCCTGGACGCCTGGAACGAAAAAATCCTGCAGGACCTGAACGGCCGCATCGAGCGCTTGTCGGCGATCATCAACGCCACCGCCCCGGCCAATTCCCAGGATGAAGTGGATTCCCTTTTCGCGGATTAAGCTAAGCCGCCGCCTGTTTCAATAAGGCGCCTATTTCAGTGAGGCGCCGGGAAGCCCGTTCACCGGCTCGGCCTTGCCAGCGTGCCGGTCCCGATGGGCCTCGATCAACTGGGCCAGGCGTTTGATGCCCGGTTCGATCTTCTCCAGCGCAATGGAGGAAAAGCCCAGGCGCAGATGGTTCTTGGGTGGATTTTCCCGATAGAAATGCCGTGATCCCGGCTCCAGCACGATGCCTTCCGCGAGAGCTTCCTGAGCCAGCAGATCACAGTCCACGTCCTCGGGGCAAGTCACCCAATAGCTGGTGCCCCCGTTGGAGCGGGTGGTCATGGCCTCGGGCAGAAATTCGGCCAGAGCGGCGCCGAGCGCCTCCCAGCGCTGGCGATAACCCCGCTGCAGGCGGTGCACCAGGGCATCGTAGTACCCGCCGGCGATGAAATAGGCCACGGTGCGCTGATTGTTCAGCGGCGGATGCCGCAGCATGAGGCGGCGCAGATAGCGCGCCTCGCGAATCAGCTCGCGGGAGGCCACCAGGTATCCCATGCGCAAGCCCGGCGCCAGGTACTTGGAAAAACTCCCCACATAGATCACCCGCTGCCCTTGGTCGATGGACTTCAAGGCCGGATTGGGAGCCGAGAGGAAATTGGTTTCCGCCTCATAGTCGTCTTCGATGATCAAAAACCCCTTTTCCTCGGCCTTTTTGAGCAGGGCATGGCGGCGCTCGGCCGAGAGGGTCACCGTGGTGGGGGATTGGTGGCTGGGGGTCACGTAAATACAGTCGCAGTTATCCAGATGGGACCCCACCACGAGCCCCTCCCCGTCCACCGGGAGCGCTTCAAGCCGGGCATTGACGATCTCGAAAACATGCCGCGCGTCCACGTAACCGGGGTCCTCAAAGCCAATCGTGGTATTGGCGCCGGCCAATAGCTGGGCAATCAGAAAAATGCCGTTTTGCGCCCCCAGGGTGATGGGGACTTCATCGTTGGCGGCCTTGATGCCCCGGCGCGGCAAGACCCGGGCCCGCACCTCCTCCAACAGCAGAGGATCGTCCCGGTCGAAGAGATCCTCGGCCCATTCCTGGATGGAGGAGATGCCCAGGGCCTGGCGAGAGCACAATCGCCAGGCGGCCACCGGGAACAGCTTGGGATCGGTCTGCCCATAGATGAAGGGATAAGGGTACTTCTTCCAGTTGCCCGGTTTATTCACGTACTGCCGCGACGACGGGCGCATCTGCAGGCGTTCGTCCCAATCCACCGACACCTTGGCGCCGCCCGGCGCGGGCGGTGCCGTTTCCGCCAGATCGTAGGCCAACTCCGCATTGATGAAGTAACCGACCCGCTCCTTGGAGATCAGCAGGCCCTCGTCGGCCAGGGCCTGATAGGCCAGAACCACGGTGTTGCGGGAAACTCCCAGGGACTGGGCCATGCGCCGGCAGGACGGCAGCGCCTCGTTGCCGGACAACCGCCCGTCCACGATGGCTTCCACCAACTGCCGGCGCAGCTGGGTCTGCAGGCCCACGCCGCTATTGTGTTCAACAGGAAAAATCAGGTCTCTCATAAAGCGATCAGCCTGATGCTCCAGTCAGCACCGTTCCGGTAACCACCGTCCCAACAAGCATTCCTGCCCTCTGGCCTCGGCACACGGATTTGTTGTTTTGCCACATTTAATTCTCCGAATTTCACGAATTATACAATGAATTCCGCGTTTTACGAGGTAATTGCTCTTTCTGTGCTGGGGGGCGCTTTCGCCTCCGCCCGGTCCAGCGGCCAAGAATCCAGTCGGATCAAGGACTTTGGCCTTACGCTCCGGATAAAACTGGCCCTAAAATTTCCCCCGCCGGGGACCTAAAGTCCCAAAGTCGACGAGGGGTCCCCGCCCCTGCGCCTGGAAGAGTATGCGCAACCCGAAGCTTTTCTCGGATAAGTCTCTCGACGCGCGAGCAAATCTCTGTTCTCTTTTGGCACCACCAATTTAGCCTTGAAGGAGGCGACCCGAATGGCCTCACAAACCGCCCCTGGACCAACGATGCGAACGGGTTCACGCCCGATCGAAACGTCCCGGCCGGTGGGCGACGAGGTCAAGTACACCACCTGCTACATGTGCGCCTGCCGCTGCGGCATTAAGGTCCACCTGAAAGGCGGCGCCATCCGCTATATCGAGGGCAATCCGGATCATCCGGTGAACAAGGGCGTGCTCTGCGCCAAGGGCTCCGCCGGCATCATGCAGCACTACTCCCCGGCGCGCCTCACCAAGCCCCTGCGCCGCGTGGGCGAGCGGGGCTCCGGCGAGTTCGAGGAGATCGAGTGGGAAGAGGCCCTGCGCACTGCCACCCTGTGGCTCAGCGGCATCCGCAATGACGACCCACGCAAGCTGGCGTTTTTTACCGGACGGGATCAAAGCCAGGCCCTAACCGGTTGGTGGGCCAGCCAATTCGGCACACCCAACTATGCCGCCCACGGCGGGTTCTGCTCCGTCAACATGGCCTCGGCCGGGCTTTACACCATCGGCGGCTCGTTCTGGGAGTTCGGCCAGCCCGATTGGGACCGCACCCGCTATTTCATGATGTTTGGCGTGGCCGAGGACCATGACAGCAACCCCATCAAAACCGGGCTCGCCAAGGTCAAGGCCAACGGCGCCAAGTTCGTCTCGGTCAACCCCATCAAAACCGGCTACTCGGCCATCGCCGATGAGTGGGTGGGTCTGCGACCGGGCACCGACGGCCTTTTTATCTTCGCCTTGATCCACGAATTGCTGCGGGCCGGCAAGGTGGATGTGGACTACCTGATCCGCTATTCCAACGCGCCCTATCTGGTGATCCAAGACCCGGACGCGGCCGACGACGGCCTTTTCGCCCGGGATGAGGAAGGCCGCATCCTCTGTCACGACCGGGCCAGCAACGCCCTCAAGCCCAGCGACGACCCGAGCCTTAAGCCCAGCCTGAAGGGACACGTCACCCTGCCCGACGGGCGGGGCGCCGTGCCCGCTTTCGAACTTCTCGCCCGGCGCTATCTGGATGAGCGCTACAGCCCCGACCAGGTCGCGGCGCAGGTGGGCATACCGGCCGCGCGCATTCGCCGCCTGGCGGCGGAGCTGGCCCACGCGGCCTTTGAGGAAGAGATCGTCATCGACCAGCCCTGGGTGGACTGGAAGGGTCAAAAGCACGACAAGATGATCGGCCGGCCCGTTTCCATGCACGCCATGCGGGGGATCTCCGCCCATTCCAACGGCTTTCACACCTGCCGGGCCATCCACCTGCTGCAGGTTCTGCTGGGCGCCATCGACTGTCCGGGCGGTTTCCGCTACAAGCCGCCCTTCCCCCGGCCCACGCCGCCGGGACCCAAACCCGCCGGCAAAACCGGGGAGGTCCAATCCAACACGACCCTGCCCGGCGCGCCTCTTGGCTTTCCCACCGGCCCGGAAGACCTGCTGGTGGAGGCGGACGGCAGCCCGCGGCGCATCGACAAGGCCTTTTCCTGGGAAAACCCCCTGTCGAACCATGGCTTGATGCACATGGTCATCACCAATGCCTGGCGCGGCGATCCCTACCCCATCGATACCCTTTTTATGTACATGGCCAACATGGCCTGGAATTCCGCCATGAACACGGCGGAAACCATCAAGATGCTGACCGACAAGGATGAGACGGGCGCCTACAAGATCCCCCATTTCATCTATTCGGACGCCTACTATTCGGAAACCGTGCCCTACGCGGATTTGGTCCTGCCCGACACCACCTATCTGGAGCGGTGGGATTGCATCTCCGTGCTGGACCGGCCCATCTGCGAGCCGGAAGGCCCAGCCGATTCCATTCGTCAGCCCGTGGTGGCGCCGGACCGGGACGTGCGGCCTTTCCAGGAAGTCCTTCTGGACCTGGGCGCCCGCTTAGGTCTGCCGGGCATGACCAACGAGGATGGCTCGCCCAAGTACCCCGGCGGCTATCCGGACTACCTGGTCAACCATCAGCGCAAGCCGGGCGTGGGCAGCCTCATGGGCTGGCGCGGCGCCGAGGGTACCGAGACCGGCAAGGGCGAACCCAATCCCTATCAGCTGCAGAAATACATCGAGAACCAGTGCTTCTGGCAGGACCACCTGGCTCCCGACCAGCTTTATTTCAAACACTCCAATAAGAACTACCTGGATTACGCCGCCAAGATGGGCTTCATCGACCGGCCCGAGCCCATCGTCATGCAGCTCTATAGCGAAACCCTGCAGCGCTTCCGCCTGGCGGCCCAGGGGCATGGCGATCACCAGCCGCCGGAGGCTCATCGGGACCGGGTGGCCCGCAATTTCGATCCCCTGCCTCTTTGGTATGCGCCTTTCGAGGACGACCACAACGACGAAACGGAATTTCCCCTCCACGCGGTGACTCAACGGCCCATGGCCATGTACCATTCCTGGGGCTCACAGAACGCCTGGCTACGGCAAATCCACGGCAGCAACCATCTCTACATTTCGGAAAAGCTGGCCCGCGCTCAGGGTATCATCAACGACGACTGGGTCTGGGTGATCAGCCGTCACAACCGGATCAAATGCCAGGTCCGGGTCATGACCGGGCTCAACAGCCAAACCATCTGGACCTGGAACGCCATCGGCAAACGCCGGGGCGCCTGGAACCTGGACGCCGAAGCGGGCGAGGCCACCAAGGGTTTTCTGCTCAACCACCTGATCGACGATCTGCTGCCGGCCCGGGAAGGCGGCTATCGCTATTCCTGTTCCGACCCGGTCACCGGGCAGGCCTCCTGGTACGACCTCAGGGTCCGCATCGAAAAGGCCGATCCGGAAGAGGCGCAGACGGCCGCCCCGCAGTTTCCGGTCCTGAAAAAACCCCAAGGCATCGGCCGCTCCCCCGCCCTGCTGCGGTACGGCGCCGCCTTCCAGGAAAAGACCGGCGACGGCGGTAAAGGGGGGACGTCTTGACATGACATCCCTGCCCAAGACCCCGCCCCCGAAACGCCTGGGCCTGGTTATCGACCTGGATACCTGCGTGGGCTGCCATGCCTGCGTGGTGAATTGCAAGGAATGGAACACCGGTGGCTATCCCGCCCCCTTGAGCGACCTGACGCCCTACGGCGCCGGGCAAACTGGCGCCTGGCTGAACCGGGTACACAGCTTCGAGGCACATTATCCCGACACGGAGGATACCGCCGCGGAGAGCAACGCCGACAACAGCCGCACGGTCCACTTTCCCAAGTCCTGCCTGCATTGCGAGGATGCCCATTGTGTCACCGTTTGCCCCACCGGCGCGTCTTACAAACGGGTCGAGGACGGGATCGTATTGGTTCAGGAAGACCTCTGCATCGGTTGCGGCCTCTGCGCCTGGGCCTGCCCCTATGGCGCCCGGGAGATGGACCCGGTCGGCGGGGTGATGAAAAAATGCACCCTCTGCATCGACCGCATCTACAATGAAGAGATTGAGGAAGCCCAGCGCCAGCCGGCCTGCGTCAACACCTGCCCGGCCAAGGCCCGGCACTTCGGTGACCTGGCGGACCCCGCCTCGGAAGTGTCCCAACTGGTGGCCAAGCGGGGCGGCGTTGACCTCATGCCCGAGATGGGATATCGCCCCACCAACAAATACCTGCCGCCCCGGCCCCGCCGGAACAGCTACGACGGCGGCACGGGCCCCAAGGCGCCCCTGCCCACGGCCGAGGCCGGCGGCGGCTTTCTGGCCTGGGTCGACCGTCTGTTGAGTGATTGACACGTTATGCATCCGGCCCTTTCCGTTCTTATCTTCACCACCACGTCCGGCGCCGGCTACGGCCTGCTGGCCCTGGCGGGTCTGCTGCACGCCGCGGGAGCCCTGCCCCCGGACCGTTGGCTCGGTTTCGTGCTTTTGACCTTTGCCCTTATTCTGATCACCGTCGGGCTGTTGGCTTCCACCTTTCACCTGGGCCATCCGGAGCGGGCCTGGCGCGCCTTCAGCCAGTGGCGCTCGTCCTGGCTCTCCCGGGAAGGGGTGATGGCGGTGGTCACCTATGTACCCGCCGGCCTTCTGTGGCTGGGCTGGGTGGCCTTCGAGGGCGAGGGCGGGTTTTGGGCCGTCTGCGGTCTGTTGACCGCCTTGGGCGCCGCTGCCACGGTCTATTGCACGGGCATGATTTACGCCTCCCTGCCGACCGTTCCCCAGTGGCACAATCCTTGGACGGTGCCGGGCTACCTGCTTTTGGGACTGATGACCGGCGCCCTGCTGTGTTTCGCCATCGCCTTGTGGTTCGGCGTTTACCTGCCGGGCCTGGGCGTCCTATGCCTGGTGACGATTTTGGCCGCCTGGCTGATCAAATGGACCTACTGGCAGATGATCGATGGCCACCCGGGGGACAGCTCCACCGTCACCGCCACCGGCCTGACCGCCTTTTCCAGCGTGCGCCTCTTGGACCCGCCCCACACGGAACAAAACTTCCTCATGAAGGAAATGGGATTTCAGATCGGCCGCAAGCACGCGGTGAAGCTGCGCCGTCTGGCCCTGGCCGCGGGCGGCGCCCTGCCCTTTTTGTTGCTGGTCCTGGCCTTCCTCGCCGCCGCCGTGGCTGCCTTCCGGCTGGCCGCCGTCTTGGCCACCCTGGCCGCCGCCTGCGCCCTCT
>JANQKX010000193.1 GCA_028280915.1 Kiloniellaceae bacterium | reverse complement strand
GGTATCGGGCCGGTTTTCCGCCGGTTCGGCACAGGCCTGCAAAACCTCCCGAAAGGCCGCGTTGCACCGCACTTGAAAATCCCCCCGGCGCAGGCGTTTTTTCAAACTGCGGGGGATGTGCAGATCTTCCAGGGGCAGGATGCCCCGCTGCTCCGGATCGATCCAATGGAGTTCCGGATCCAGCCTGCTTTCCGCCATGGGAAATATGCCGATGGAATAGGCCTTTAGCAGAAGATCCGGTGTAAGCTGCATGATCCGGGGCCATCCGTCAGAGCGTTTCCGATCCCTTGAGATCGCCCCGAGTCCCAAGTCATGGACGACCTTCTAAGCCCGCAAACAGCTCTTTTTCCTACAAAGCAAAAAACCAAGATCAGGCCGGGCGACTGAGCACCCGATCTGACTCAGCTCTGGTAAAATCGGACGGTATTCTGGCCCTAAATCGACGTCCAGCTCAAGACTTCAGGCCCATAAAGCGCTCGAGCCAGTGAATATCATAATGGCCGTTGACGAAATCGTTCTCTGCGATCAGCCGCTGGTGCAAGGGAATGGAGGTATCCACGCCCTCGATCACGAACTCCTCCAAGGCCCGCCGCAAGCGCATGAGGCATTCGTTGCGGGTCTGCCCATGAACGATCAGTTTCGCGATCAGGCTGTCGTAATGGGGCGGGATTTTGTAACCGGCGTAGAGCCCTGAATCCACCCGGACACCCAGGCCGCCGGGGGCATGATACTCCCGCACGGTGCCCGGCGAGGGCATGAAGTTTTCCGGATTCTCCGCGTTGATTCGGCACTCGATGGCATGGCCCCAAAGCTTCACGTCCTCTTGGGTAAAGCCCAAGGGCGCGCCGGCGGCGACACGGATCTGCTCCCGCACGATGTCCACGCCCGTGATGGCCTCGGAAATGGGGTGCTCTACCTGGATGCGGGTGTTCATCTCGATGAAGTAAAATTCACCGTTTTCATACAAAAACTCGATGGTTCCGGCGCTGGCATAGCCCAAGTCGCTCATGGCATCGGTGACCCGCCGGCCGATCTTTTCCCGTTCGTCGGCGTTCAGGGCCGGTGAGGGGGCTTCTTCCAGCAGTTTTTGGTGGCGCCGCTGCAAGGAACAGTCCCGTTCGCCCAGGTGCACCACGTTGCCGTGCCCATCGGCCAGCAATTGGATCTCGATATGGCGCGGCTTGCCTAGGTAGCGCTCCATGTAAACTTCGTCATTGCCGAAGGCCGCCTTGGCTTCGCTGCGCGCCAAGCGATAGGCTTCCTTCAATTCCGAGGCATCGCCGGCGATCTTCATGCCCCGGCCGCCGCCGCCGGCGCTGGCCTTGATCAAGAGGGGGTAGCCGATATCCTCGGCCACGGATTCCGCGTCTTTCTCGCTGGTCACCGCGCGGGGCGAGCCGGGCACCACGGGAATGCCCAGGTCCTTAGCCGCTTTCTTGGCCGCGACCTTATCGCCCATCAAGCTGATATGCTCCGGGCGGGGGCCGATGAAGACCAAATCGTGCTCTTCGACCATGGTGGCGAAATTGGCGTTTTCCGACAAAAAGCCCACACCTGGGTGAATGGCATCCGCCCCGGTAATGGTGGCCGCCGTTAGGATGGCCGGCACGTTCAGATAGCTGTCCCGGCTCGCCGGCGGGCCGATGCAGACCGCCTCGTCGGCCAGGCGCACGTGCATGGCGTCGGAATCGGCGGTGGAATGCACCGCCACGGTCTTGATGCCCATCTCCCGACAGGCCCGATGGATGCGAAGGGCGATCTCGCCCCGGTTGGCAATGAGGATCTTCTCAAACATCTGCCGGCTATTCGATGACCAGGAGGGTCTGGCCAAACTCCACGGGTTCGCCATCGCCGACCAGGATCTGGGTGACCTTGCCGCTGCGCGGGCTGGCCAGGGGGTTCATGACCTTCATGGCCTCGATGATGAGCAGGGTTTGCCCCTCGCTGACCGTATCCCCCACCTTCACGAAGGGCGGCGCGCTGGGTTCGCTGGCCACATAGACCGTCCCCACCATGGGGGCTGCGACGGCGCCGGCCGGTGGTGCGTCACTGGCCGCCGGGGCGGCGGCTTCGGCGCCGCTCGGAGCTGCCACGGGCAGGCTGCCCGGGGCGATGACCGAGGTGGTGGTGCCGCCCTTGGCGATTCGGATACGGTGGTCATCGACCTCGTACTCGATTTCCGTCAGCCCGGTTTCGTCCAGCAAGCCCGCCAGCTTGCGAACCAGATCTTCGTTAATGTCGAATTTGCTCATAAGGCCCCTTGCCTGACTAGGCTTCCCGTTGTGGCTGCAAGATGTCCGCCATGGCGTCGATCGCCATAAGATAACCCCTTGCGCCAAAACCGCAAACGATCCCGGAGGCGGCTTTCGAGACGTAGGAATGGTGGCGGAAGGCATCCCGCTTGTGAATGTTGGAGAGATGCACCTCTATAACAGGCAGATCGCTGGCTAGAAGCGCATCTAAAATCGCGATCGAAGTATGGGAGTAGGCCGCCGGGTTGATGATGATTCCCTGGTGATTCTGCCGGGCCTCCTGGATGTGATCGACCAAGACCCCTTCGCTGTTGGATTGCCGGCAATCAACGGTCAAACCCAGGGCCTGGCCCCGGGCTTGGCAGCTTTGCTCGATATGGGCCAGGGTCTCGCGGCCATAGATTTCCGGCTGACGCGTGCCCAACATGTTTAGGTTCGGGCCATTCAATAAGAGAATCTTGTGCGTCATCGCCGCCGGGCACCCCCTCTACGTTGAAAACAGCGTTACCACAGGCTCTGGCGCCTGTGCAATGCGGCGCGGCCCCTTATCCTGCCTTGGTATTACTGTTTGCCAGCCCACTTGGGCCGGCCCCCGGTTTTACCCTTAGCTGGCCTGTTCCCGGGCCTGAGCAATGCGGTTTTTCAACTCGCTCAGGTCCACGGCGCCGGGGATGAATTGGTCGCCGACGATCATGGCCGGCGTGCCCGAGACTCCCAAGGCCTGGCCGATTTCACGGTTTTGCTCGATGATCCCGGCGATTTCGTCGGATTCCATATCCTCGGCCAACTGATCGGGGTCCAGGCCAACGGATTCCGCCGTGGCCAGGATGTGCGCCTGACTCATGTTGCCGGGGCGGGCCATCAAGGCGAAATGGAACTCCTCGTATTTCCCTTGCTTTTCAGCGGCCAAGGCGGCCTTGGCGCCTTCCACCGACTGAGGACTCAAAATGGGGAACTCCATCATCACCACCCGCAGATTGGGGTCTTCGTCAAGGGCCTGCTGCACCCGGGGGGCGACCATCTTGCAATAGCCGCAGCGGTAGTCGAAAAACTCCACCAGGGTCACGTCCCCGTCCGGGTTGCCCAACACGGGGGCGGGATAGCCGTTGTCCAACTGGGCTTGAAAGGCCACCACCGCTTCCTCGCGGTGACGTTCCTCGGCCAGGCGCTGGTTTTCCTGATAGGTCTGCAAGGCCTCGATCAGGACTTCCGGATTGGCGAGGATAAAGTCGTGAACGATTTCCTCGATGTTTTCGATCTGAGCGGGGCTGAATTCCGTCGGCGTTTCGTCGGCCGCCTGGACAGGGGTTGCGGCCATCCAGGCCGCGGACAAAAGTGCGGCGGAACCAAGGGCTGATTTTTTAAGTGAAGTCATGTTGTTACTTTCTTGATTTCGATCGATAATTCTCACGCTAACCTTAGCAGGCTAACGGCAACTGCAACAGGGATTCCCAAGAGGTCAGCCGTTATAACACCCCTATTGTGACAAGGCTGTTTACAATAGCGTTATCTCCCACAAGGGAAGGGGCGTTATCTCCCGAGGGCATAGGGTCATCGACGCTCCTTTTGCAGGCGTTCCGCCTCGTTGGCAATGTCCTGGGAGCGCAGCCAGCCAGGTGATCCCGCGTCCAGCAAGCCCTCAGCGCGCTTGGCAAAGCCCACGGCTTCGCCGTACTCGCCCCGTGCCAAGGCCGCTTCGGCCAGAGCCAGGGAAGTCTCCGCCTTGTCGCCTTTGCGGCCATGGCCGATGGCCGTCAGGCGCCAGGCAAATGCGTTGTTGGGCTCGTGCTGCAGGATGACTTCCAGGTTTTCCAAGGCCGGATCGATCAGGGCCGGATCGTTGGTTTCCAGCTGGGCCTGGGCCAGGGCCTGGCGGATCAGGCCGCTGTTGGGCAGTTTGGATTTGGCGATCTCGTATTCCGTAACCGATTCGTCGATGCGGCCGTTTTCGAACAAAACCTGGCCCTTGAGTTCGTGGAAGTAGGGATCTTCCGGGTGTTCGGCAATCAGGCTGTCGATGATGGGCAGGGCCTGGTCCAGGTTACCCTTGCGATAGTAGGCAATGGCCCTGGCATAACGCCCGGGGACCGTTTGGTCGCTTTCCGGATACTTGCGCAGGACCCGGCTCAAGGGCTCCAAAAAGCCCGTGAGCTTGGCCACCATCCGGTCATGGCGTTCGATCAGATCCGGGCTGGCGGGCACATCCTTGTAGGGCGATTTCTCGGTTTGATCGCGAAAGAAAATGATCCGGTCTTCGCTCAAGGGGTGGCTGCGCAGGTAGGGATCTTGATTGTCGGTGAACAGCACCTCCTGGCCCTGCAGCTTTTCCATGAAGGTCATGAGGCCCCTGGGGGACTGCTTGGTGGCGGTCAAAAAGGTGAGCGCCGCCTGGTCCGCGGAGGCCTCCTGCGAGCGGGTATAGGTCAGCAGGTTCTTCAGGGCCACGTCTTGGCCGCCGGAGGCGACCGCGCCGGCGAGCCCGCCCTGGCCGGTGGCGATGGCCGCGCCGATCCCCAAGAGCGTGGTGATGAGCGCGCTGGTTTGCGCGGTCTTGATGGCTTGGGTGCGCGAGGCCAGGTGCCCGCCCGAAATGTGGCCGGTTTCGTGGGCGAGCACGCCGATGACTTCCAGGGGCCCGTCGGCTTCCATGAGCAAGCCGGTATGTATAAACATATTGCGACCGCCGGCGACGAAAGCGTTCAGACTCTTGTCATTGACCAGGTAAAGGGTTATGGCGTTCGGGTTCAGGCCGGCGGCTCGAAACAGCGGTGTCGCGTAGAGACGAATGGTGTTTTCGATTTCCGCGTCCCGAACCAGGTTCAGGCCTTGCGCGGCGGCTTTGCCGGGCAGCCAGCCAACGAATGCCAGTAACAGACAAAAGAGCAGGGCGGTTGTGCGTTTGATCACGGGAATGTTCTCTTCCTCCGTCACCGAAGGTGGCTATGTTAATGCAGATTTTCAATGGGGTCACGCGCGCTCTGGCTGGCGCCGGTTTCTGCCGGTCCTGGTCCTTTGCGCCGGCGGCGCGCTGGTTTCCGCTTGCGGCAGCTCCGATGAAGGCCAGGGCGCGGTGGTGGAGGACTTCACCGGCCTTATCGCCGGGGACGAGCCCCGGGCGGTAACCCTTGGGGAAAACATCCTTAATCGGGGGGGCAGCGCGGTGGACGCCGCCGTTGCCATGTATTTCGCCATGAGCGTCACCCTGCCGTCCCGGGTCGGTCTGGGTGGCGGCGGGGTCTGCGTTTCCTTCATCTCCGGCGACCGGGAAAAGGACGTGGAGCCCAAGGGGGAAGTGCTGGAGTTTCTGCCGGGTTACCGGGATGAAGGGGCCATGGTGCCGCTCGGGCCCCGGGGCCTGGGCGCCCTGCACGCCAGGCGCGGCCTGATGCGCTGGCAGGAACTGGTCAGCCCGGCGGAGACCATGGCCAGCTTCGGCCACCCGGTCAGCCGGGCCTTGGCCCAGGATCTGGAAAAGGGTAGGGCCGTTATCGCGGGCGATCCGCTGCTGCGGCGTGCGCTATCCAATCAGGCCGGCAATATCGCCAAGGAAGGCGATACGATCACCCAGACCGCCCTGGGCTCGGTCCTCAGCGGCATTCGCCAGAATGGCATGAACTATTTCTATCGTCCGCCCTTCGCGGGACGCTTGGTCCAGGCCTATCAGGCCGCCGGGCTGCCCCTGACCACCGACCTGTTGACCGAGTCCTTTCCGGTGATCGATGACGGCGTACGCGTACGGGTCGGCAGTTATTTGGCCTATCTGCCCACCCCGCCGGCGGATGGCGGCATGTTGACCGCCCAGCTGTGGCAACTGCTCTACGAAATCGAGGAATTGGAAGACGCGCCGGCGGATGAACGGGCACACCTCTTCGCCGAGGCCTCGGCCAAGGCCTTTGCCCTGCGCACCCAGTGGCTGGCGGGGCTTAAGGTGGCCGAGGGGCAAGGTGAAGAAGACGACGAAGAAGACGTCAATCCTTACATGGCGCTGGTGGACGAGGATTTTTTGGAAGAGGTTTTTGCTTATTACAATCCCGACGGCCATTTGGCCTCCAGCGAGCTGAGCCCCCAACCGGTGGAAAGCACGGCCAATCCCTACGGCGCCGGATTCGTGGTGGCGGATTTCTGGGGCGACGCCATTGCTTGCAGCTTCACCATGAACGGACTCTTCGGGCGCGGCCAGACCGCGGGCGGGACCGGCATTTTGCTGCCGGCGGCGCCGCAACCGGGCAGCACGGGCATGACGCCGGTGATCGTTGGCAACAAGAACACCGGCGACATGAAATTCGTTGGCGTGGCCAGCGGTGGGCCGGCCGGGCCGGTCGCCTTGGCCTCGGTCATGTTGCAGACTCTGGACGAGGACATCCCCTTGATGACGGCCATGAGGGAGCCGCGCCTGGCTCATCTTGGGCAGCCGGATGTGACCTGGGTGGAGACCACCTTGTCCCAGGAGGACGCGGCGGCCTTGGAGGCAAGGGGTCATAACCTCTCCAAGGTGGACGCGCTGGCCCGGCTAAATGCCATCTTTTGCCCCGATGGCCTATTGGACGATGATCCCACCTGCCAGGTGGACAGCGACCCCCGGGGCTTCGGCATGGGCCTGCGGATTCACTAACGGCAAGGGAGATTGTCACGTCATGGCCCTCAAGGTGGCTCAACGGGGCTTGGTACCACCCTTTATCGTGATGGACGTGATGCGCGCCGCGGCGGAGCGGGAAGCGGCGGGCGACCAGGTACTGCATTTGGAGGTCGGCCAGCCCGGCACGCCAGCACCCCGGCCGGTGCTCGACGCGGCAAAGCAAGCGCTGGACCGGGAGTTGATCGGCTATACCGATGCCAGGGGTTTGCCCCAATTGCGAGAGCGCCTGGCGGCCTTTTATGGCGAGGCCCATGGCGTTGGGGTGGACCCGGCGCGAATCCTCGTGACGACGGGCTCGTCCGGCGGCTTTTTGCTGTCCTTTTTGTCCGCCTT
The DNA here is from genome assembly GCA_028280915.1 of Kiloniellaceae bacterium. Lineage (GTDB taxonomy): Bacteria > Pseudomonadota > Alphaproteobacteria > Kiloniellales > Kiloniellaceae > JANQKX01. The sequence continues at coordinate 448 of JANQKX010000193.1, read as the reverse complement.
TGACGTGGGCGACCGGGTGGCCCTGGCGGCGCCGGGCTATCCCGCCTATCGCAACATCCTGAGCGCCTTGGGCGTGACGCCGGTCTTGCTGGAGACCGGCCCGGCGGAGCGCTTTCAGCCCACGCCGGAGCGGCTCGCGGCGCTGGAGGGAACCATCGACGGGCTGATCGTGGCCTCCCCCTCCAACCCCACCGGGACCATGGTGGACCGGGCCGCCTTTACCCGCTTGGTGGACTACTGCCGGGACGCCGGCATCCGGATCATTTCCGATGAGATCTACCACGGCATCACCTACGGCCAGGAAGCGGTCACGGTTCTGGGCCTGACCGAGCAGGCCATCGTGGTGAATTCCTTTTCCAAGTATTTTTCCATGACCGGCTGGCGCCTGGGCTGGTTGGTGCTGCCGGAGGATTTGGTGCGCCCGGCGGAATGCCTGGCGCAGAACCTC
>JANQKX010000163.1 GCA_028280915.1 Kiloniellaceae bacterium | reverse complement strand
AAGGTTGAACGACGTGCTCCTGGAGGTCATGCAAAACGCCGACGACCTGGGCTTTCAAGGCCGGTACGACCGCCTGGCGCCGGAGCTGACCGAGCTGTTCGACTTCGCTCTCATGGCCCGCACTTCCATCGGCCGGGCCTGGAGCAAGCTGGAGCCGGCCCAGCAGGAAGCGCTGACCGACGCTTTCGCCAATCTGAGTATCGCCACCTTCGCCAACCGCTTTTCGGGCTATAGCGGCGAGAGCTTCACCGTGACGGGCGAGACGCCGGGCCGGGCCGGCACGGTGATGGTGGAAAATCACCTGACCACGGGGGATGGACAGCAGATCCCCATCAACTACCTGATCCGGGAAAACGATGGGCGCTGGCAGATCGTGGACGTTTTGCTGGACGGCAAGATCAGCGAACTGGCCACCAAGCGGTCGGAATATACCTCGGTCCTGCAGAACCAGGGCTTCGATCAACTGGTGGATAGCCTGAACCAAAAGGCGGCGCAGATGGCGACGAATTAGGCTTCCGCCACGGCGGCGACTGGTATAAGGCTGAACCAACGCCCTGTTCCGCCGCGACCGGAGAAGACCGCCATGCCCCTTTTGACCACCACCATCGGCGCCTACCCCAAACCGGACTACGTGCCCATCATCGACTGGTTCAAGCCGGGCCTGATGGACACCAGCGAGGCGACCCAGAGCTATGACAGCGCCCTGGCGGCCATGGGAGACGGCGCCGAGGAAATCTTCGTGCGCGCCGCCCGGCAGGTCATCGGCGACCAGACCCAGGCCGGCATCGACGTGCCCACCGACGGGGAGGTGCGCCGGGAAAACTACATCCACTACCACTGCCGGCACCTGGACGGCTTTGATTTCGACCACCTGACCCACCGCTCCCTACGGCAAGGGGCCTTGGAGGTGGACCTGCCCTCCATCGTCGGGCCGGTGAAAGCCCGCGGTCCCTTCCTGCCCCACGATTGGAAGGCGGCGCAAAGCACGACGGAAAAACCGGTCAAGGTCACCCTGCCCGGTCCCATGACCATCACCGATACCACGGCCGATCTTCACTACGACGACAAGAAGCGCCTGGGCGCGGATCTGGCGGCGGCCTTGAATCGGGAGGTCTTGGCCCTGGCCGAGGCGGGCTGTACCCAGATCCAGATCGACGAGCCGGTCTTCGCCCGCTATCCGCAAGCGGCCTTGGAGTACGGCGTGGAAAACCTGGAGCGCTGCTGGCACGGGGTGCCGGCCGGGGTCACCAAGACCATGCACATGTGCTGCGGCTATCCCAACTATCTGGACCAGACGGACTACCTGAAGGCCGACCCGCAGAGCTATTTCGATCTGGCCGGCGCGGTGAACGACAGCGCCGTGGACGCGGTCTCCATCGAGGACGCGCACCGCCACAACGATCTGTCACTCTTGGACCGCTTCACCAAGACCACGGTCATCCTGGGCGTGATCGCCGTGGCCAAGAGCCAGGTGGAAACCGTGGAAGAGGTCACCGCCCGCCTGAAACGGGCGCTGGATCATTTGCCCGCCGAGCGTCTCATTGCCGCGCCGGACTGCGGCCTGGGCTATCTGCCCCGGGACCTGGCGGTCAAAAAACTGACCGTGCTCTGCCAGGCCGCCAAGGCGGTTTAGCCCGGGCTTATCGGCCGATCAGGGCCTGGAAGATATCTTCCTTCACGTCTTCCACGTCCTCGAGCCCCACGGAAAGACGCACCATGCCGTCGCCGATGCCCATGGCCGCCCGCTCCTCGGGCTTCAGGCGCTGATGGGTGGTGGTGGCCGGATGGGTGATCAGGCTCTTGGAATCGCCCAGGTTATTGGAGATATCGATCAGCTTGAGGCTGTTCAGGAAGGAAAAGGCCCGTTCCTTGCCCCCCTCGATGGTGAAGGTGACCAGGGAGCTGGGGCCGCCCATCTGCCGCCGCGCCAGGGCGGCTTGAGGATGGCTTTCCAAGCCGGGATAGAGCACCCGTTCAATGCCCGGCTGCTGCTCCAGGAACTGGGCCAGGGCCAGGGCGTTTTCGCAGTGACGCTGGACCCGAAGCTCCAGGGTTTCCAAGCCCTTCAAGAGCACCCAGGCGTTAAAGGGGCTCATGGCCGGACCGGTGTGGCGGGTAAAGGGCTGCAAGTCCTCCAGCACGTATTTTTCCGTGCCCAGGATCACCCCGCCCAGGGTGCGGCCCTGGCCGTCGATGTGCTTGGTGGCCGAATAGACCACCACGTCGGCGCCGAATTCCAAGGGCTTTTGCAGCAAGGGCGTGGCAAAAACGTTGTCCACGATGACCTTGGCGCCGGCGCTTTTCGCCAGGTCGCACAGGGCTCGCAGATCGATGATCTCCAAGGTGGGATTGGCCGGAGTCTCCACAAAAACGCAGGCCGCGCCTTTGGCCAGCTCCGCCTCCCACTGGGCCATGTCGGTGCCGTCCACCAGCACGGTCTCGATGCCGTAGCGGGGCAAAAGCTCGGTGATGATGAAAAGGCAGGACCCGAACAGCGCCCGGGAGGCCACCACCCGGTCGCCGGCCTTGGTCAGGCTCAACAGCGCGGTGAAGACGGCGCCCATGCCGCTGCCCGTGGCGCGGCAGGCCTCCGCCCCTTCCATCAGGCGCATGCGCTCCTCGAACATGGCGATGGTGGGATTGGCGTAGCGGGAATAGATGAAGCGGTCCAGGTCTCCCTTGAAGGCCGCCTCGGCATCCTCGGCGCATTTGTAGACATAACCGGAGGTCAGATAGAGCGCCTCGGCGGTCTCGTCAAAGGGGCTGCGCATCTGGCCGCCGCGCACCAGTTGGGTTTGTGGCCGATAGGCCATGGCTTTTTCGTCTCGGGTCATAAGGATCTCGCTAGAAAAAATGTCTCGGGCGGCTCAGGCCTGATCCCACGGCAGACCGGCGTGCTTCCAGCCGCCCAGATTGCCCCGGTGGCCGTTTTCGTCCCGGTCCCCCTCGAAGCCTTCGGCCACGTTGTAGCAGCGCTGATAGCCCAGGCCGGTCAAGGCGACGGCCGCGTGCATGGACCTCACGCCCGAGCGGCAGAGGAACAGCAGCGGCTGGGCCGGGTCGAAGTTCTTGGCCGCGATCTCTTGGGCGAAATCGGGATTGTGCCCCATCTTGGGGAAGAGCTGCCAGGCGATCAGATGCACCTCCTTGCCCAGCGGCGCCAGGCGCGGCAGGCCCACGTGGCGCCACTCCGCGTCGCTGCGCACGTCGATCAACTGCGCCGCGGGGTCTTCGCTGAGAAGCCGCCACGCCTTTTGCGGCGACACATCGCCGGCATAATCCGCACCCATAAGCTCGCTCCCGTGAGTAAGGCTTGAAAGGCGGCCCCTTACGTCCAATGCGCGTTCAACATGCTTGCAACGCGCTCTTAATCCCGAGCGAGATCGCCTTTACAGCCCGTCAGGTTTATGTGCAGCTGCAAAATAATGCAACCCCATTTGGCCGCCAGCGGCTCTCAGTCGGACCGCAAAAAGGTAGCCGGTGAT
>JANQKX010000150.1 GCA_028280915.1 Kiloniellaceae bacterium | reverse complement strand
CCGGCTGCGGTGGGTCATGTGATAGTCGTAGACCTGCTGGGGTGTGGTCATGGAGCTATAGGAAAACCGCATCACCGGCGTATGGAACTCATAAACCTCGGCAAGCCCCAGGGAATAGGCCTCCTCGTCGAAGGCGATCTCGTGTTCGGCGCCGTCGGCCATGGCGGTGATCACGATGCGGGGCAGACCACGCACCCGCTCCAGGCGCACCAGGTGTTCGGCGAAAGCGGTCAGGCCCAGCACATAACGGCCCGCTTCGTGGGGACGCCAGTCCCGCCAGGACTCCCGGCCCGGCGACGCCAAGGGCGCCTCCACGATCTTGAAGTCGATGGCCTCGTCCGCGTTGGTGACGATGAACAGCCGCTCTCCGTGATGGGTGACCCCGTACTCCACCCCCGGTTCCCGGGGCGCCACCAGGCGCGGCGCGCTCTCCGGCCCGTCGGCCTCGATCAAATAGACCTCGGAGGTGGTGTGATCGTGGGCCTCGATGATGACAAAGCGGCCGCTTTCGCTTTTGCCCAGGCCGACAAAAAAGCCCGGGTCGGATTCCTCGTAGACCAGGCGGTCGTCCTTGGGATCGCCGCCCAGGTGATGGAGAAAGACCTTGCAGGGCCGGTGGTTGTCGTCGAGCACGGTGTAAAACAGCGAGCCGCTGTCCGCCGACCAGGCCAGGCCGCCTTGGGCCTGTTCGATCACGTCGGGCAGGACCGCGCCGCTGGTCAGGTTCTTGATGCGGATGCGGTGATACTCCGAGCCGTTGCTGTCCACCGCGAAGGCCAGGTAGCGGTGATCGGGGCTGTGGCGGCAGGCGGCGATCTTAAAATAATCCAGGCCCTCGGCCTCTTGATTGCCGTCGAGCAGCACCTCTTCGGCGCCCTCCTCTCGCCAGCGCACGAAGATGGGATGCTGCTGCCCGCTTTCGTACTTCCGGCTGTAGAAAAACGGGCCGTCCCGTTTGGGCACATCGGAATCGTCTTCCTTGATGCGCCCCTTCATCTCGGCGAAGAGGGTTTCCTTGAGCCCCGCCACCGGGGCCATGACTTCTTGGCAATAGGCGTTCTCGGCCTCAAGGTAGGCCCGGATGTCCGGCGCCAGGACCGAAGGATCTCGCATCACTTCCTGCCAACGGTCATCCCGCAGCCACGCATAGGGATCGTCCCGGCGCTGGCCGTGTATTTCGATCGGATGGGGGCGCTTTTCGGCGAGAGGCGGCTGGGGCACGGGGATCTCCTGAAGTGGTCGCGAGCCCCAAATGTGGGCCCTCCAGCCGCAAATGTGAAGGCCGGCGCAGGACGCTACCAATATTCAACCAGACGCGACACCCGTCGGCGTGACGGCCAGGTGATCCCGCTTGATCCAGACCTGGGCGCCATCCGGCCCCGCCGTGGCGATACTCCGGCCGCCTTTGGGCAAGCGCAGCCAGGACTGCGCGGCGAAGGTCTCGCCGCCCTCTTGGAAGCCGCCCGCCAATACCAGGATTTCCATGCCGTTGGGAGCGTCCAAGATCACCTCGGCCCCCGCCTCCCAAGACTCGAGAAAAACCGCTTCCCGGTCGTCCTTGTGCAGAGGCATGAGACCGACGCCGGGCCGGGCCTGGTTGGGCTCGAAGGCCATTTGATCGGTTGCCAGGTGGAACTGGTTCCGGTCGTCCGGGTCGAACTGCCAGAGCTTGACGAAGATCACACAGCCTTCCGCCGACCCGGGGGTATGTGACGATTGGGGCGGATTGCGCACGTAGGTGCCGGCGGGATAATCCCCGTGTTCATCCTGGAACACCCCTTCCAGCACCAGGAACTCCTCCCCGCCACCATGCACATGGGGCGAAAAATGACTGTCGGGCGCAAACTTCACGATGGAGGTGGCCCGAGCCACCTCATCGCCGATGCGATCCAACATGCGCCGCTCCACCCCGGCCATGGGCGACGGCACCCAGGGCAAGCCCCCGGCGTGCACCACCACCCGTTCATCAAAGTTCGCGTTGATTTCCATAACGAGGCTCTTCCGTATCTGGTTCCAAGAGCGGCAAGATACAGGCGCGCGCCCTTCAAATCTCCCTGGAAACTTGGAATGTCCCCGGTGGTCATACAAGGGGTGTGGTCATACAAGGGGTAGAGCATCACCGACGGCTCAGCGGACCCTAATCACCCTGCTCTTGGCCGATCAGCAACACCAGGTTGGCGTGGATATTGACCATGTTTCCATCCTCATCCAACGAGGCATTCAGTTGGTCCACAAGCAGGCGGACCTTCAAGGCCCCCGAAGATCCGGCAAGGCTTACGCCCTTCGGCCCCGGGCCGCCGTCAAGCAAATCATCTTTTAGACCGGAAAGATCGAAGGTCACCCGGCGGCCGTCAAGGTCCGACACCGTTAGCGTTCCTTCGGCGTTCTCAAAGGTTCCCCGATAGCGCCGATTCTGCGGCCCATCCTGCCAGATCTCCTCCCTATCCTGACCAAACAGCGAAAAGCGCACCAAGACGTCATAGCCAGAAAGGTCCAGTTGAAGTGGCAGTCCACCGGAGTAGCTTATGCCTTCCGTCGGCACCGCCCGTGTGATTTCGATGATGTCCGAATCGTACCTGGAAACGAAAGTAAATCCCAAAGCCTCGGTAAAGGCCTCGGCGGTCAGGACAGTAGGCACCTCCAGGCCACCCTTATTTTCCGACCAGCGATAAAGCGCTCCTTCGCGGCGGGGATTATTGGTCATGTACATCGCAATGGAACTGATGCGTTTTCGCGCCTCGAACGACATAGGTTCCGCCGGCTTGCGCAACCGGCCGTCGACCAAGGCACCGTTTTCCGCCAGCAAGCTGCTCAATCTACTGAGTTGACTGGTGATGGAAACCTGTTCCGCGCCCCCGGGCCCGATTGACGCCCCGACGAGAAGCACCGCCAAGACCAAGGATACCAGGGCGATACGCCGCGCCATGAAGACCATGATCAGGACGACGGCCAGCAGCCAGAGGTCCAGCAAGATCAGGAGATAGCGGGGCTCGGTGATGCCATAAGCCTCGACCCGAACCCAAACCGCCACGGCCAGGAGGATGACGGGCACGATCAGGGCAACACCAAAGATCCGGTCAAACAGACGCAGCAGGCGGTTTTGCCCCACCGCCAAGGGAAAGATCACCAGCTTGGTCAGAACACCCACAACGGCGAAAAAACAGACCAAGTAGGCCACCTGCCCCCGGGGCAACTCCCACTGGAGGAGGATTTTCGCGGCGAAGGCGTAAAGAATGATCAAATAAACGGTCGCGAGCGGCACGAGAACGTAGCGCGCCATGAAACCGATCCACTTGGGGCAATAGTCGTCCGCCGGGGCGTCGAACTTGTCCGGCATGGACGCCAGCAATCGCCAGGGAAAGACCAGAGCCCAGCTGACCGCCCAAACATCGCCATAAAACTTATCGTCAACGCGCAG
>JANQKX010000094.1 GCA_028280915.1 Kiloniellaceae bacterium | reverse complement strand
AACAATGCCCGCAACGCCGACTTCTTGCAAAAACGGTTACTTCAGGAAAGCGAAAAGCTCAGATTAGCCGCGGCGTCCCGAATTCTTCACGGGGGACTTGTTGGGACTAAACGGGGGCCAATCGGCCCTATTGTAGAGACGCACTCTCTTCTTCGGGCAGATCGGGCGGCAGGGCGTTGCAGGGCCCGGCTTGGTGGTGTACCAGACGCCAGTTGCCCGATTCCGGCGCGAAAATGTTGGTGGCCACCAGCAAATTCTCATCAAGGGTTTCGTAACAAATCACCAGGGCCCGGCCGTCGGAGGAAAAGACACGGACGCCGCGGCAGTGGATGTTCGCTTCCTGCCCATGGGCGAAAATCTCGGCCCAGCTGCGCATGACCTGGTCCCGGCCCAGCAAGGCCGGCCAGCCCGGATGGATGCAGGTGACGGCCTGCTCTTGGGACCAAACATCGTCCATTGCCGCCAGATCCCGCCCGCGAAAGGCGAGATAAAAGGCCTCGTTGGCGAAGCGCACGGCGGCATGAAGGCTCATAATCGGATCCTCCGGGACAAAAGCTCTTTGTTCAAAATGGCTCTCTCAGCGCGGCCTTGCCAAGTAAATTTATCACTTATTTAGGACTAAGGCTTAGACAGTTCCTGTCGTTCCCTCCTGTAAAGCAGGGTGGTTGCGGCGCGCCGAGCGGCCTGCTATGAGGCGTCCATCCCGATCAGCGTCCCCAATCGGCGGCGGAAATCGACACACCAAGGCTAGGGAAGTCACCGGCAATGCTGCGCCGCTTATACGATTGGACCATGGGCCTGGCGGGGCACCCCCATGCCTTGTGGGTGCTGGCCGCGATCAGTTTTGTGGAATCGTCGGTTTTTCCCATACCGCCCGACATTTTGATCATCCCCATGGTTTTGGCCGCCCCTAAGCGGGCCTGGTTGATCGCCACGGTCTGCACCGTGTCCTCGGTACTGGGGGGGCTCTTGGGTTATGCCATCGGCGCCCTGCTGTTTGACGTCATCGGGCAGCCGATCCTGGATTTTTATGGCTACGCGGAAAAGTTCGCGGCCTTCCAAGGGCGTTACGACGAATGGGGCGCCTGGATCGTGGCAGGCGCCGGTTTCACACCCTTCCCCTACAAGGTCATCACAATCGCCAGCGGCGCGCTGGATCTGAATCTGTGGGTCTTCATCGTGGCTTCGGTGCTGTCGCGGGGCGCGCGGTTCTTTTTGCTGGCCTTTTTGCTGTGGAAATTCGGCGCCCCCATCAAGGGCTTCATCGAGCGTTATCTGCCCTGGCTGGCGACGCTGTTTTTCATCCTTTTGTTCGGCGGTTTCCTGGCGATCCGCTGGCTCGCCTGATGTGCAGCATTTGGCCCTTTGACGGCGGAGCCGGAGGCGGATTATCTTGGCCCCATGATTGAGACCCTACGACGCCCCGCGGCCGTCCCCCTTTTGATCATTGTGCTGTGCCTTGGCGCCTTGGGCTCGGCCTTTGCGTCGCAGTACTGGGGCGGTCTGCAGCCTTGCGTGCTGTGTGTCTACCAGCGCTACGCCTATGGGGCGGCCCTGGCCTGCGGTGTTCTGGCCCTGGTACTGCTGCGCTCCGGTCGGGGCCGGCAAGCCTTCGTGGGTCTGGCCGGGCTCTGCTTCCTCGCCGGGGCGGCGATTGCCTTTTTCCATGTGGGCGTGGAGCACAAATGGTGGGAGGGCACGGCGGCGTGCCACGCCCCGGCCCTGGATCCCAATGCGTCCGCCGAGGATATGATGCATCAGTTGCTGGATCAGCCCTTCGTGGCCTGCGATGTGGTGCCTTGGTCCCTCTTCGGGCTGTCCATGGCCGGCTATAATGTACTGGCATCCTTGGCTTTCGCAGCCCTTTGTTTTGTATCCTTGCGCCTTGGCACCCGCGCTTCTCGGGAGAGAGATGATGACCTCCAACAACATGCCTGATCCCAGCGGCCCCGCCGTTCGTCGGCGCCTGCCCGGCGACGAGACCCCGGAAGAGCAAATCGCCACCTTCATCCGCGTCGACCAGGCCGGCGAATACGGCGCGCGGCGCATCTACGAGGGCCAGCTGGCGGTGCTGGGGGAAAACCACCCCAAGAGCGCGACCATACGGCACATGTACGATCAAGAGCTGCACCATCTGCAGACCTTTGATCAGATGCTGCTGGAGCGGCGGGTGCGCCCCACCGCCCTGCAGCCCCTATGGCATGTGGCGGGGTTTGCCCTGGGGGCGGCCACGGCGTTGATGGGGGAAAAGGCCGCCATGGCCTGCACGGTGGCCGTCGAGGAGGTGATCGACGAGCACTACGCCAAACAATCCGCCGCCCTGGGGCCGGACGAGGCGCCCTTGAAGGAAACCATCGAACAGTTCCGGGCCGAAGAGTTGGAGCACCGGGATACGGGCCTGGCCGAGGGCGCGGAAGAAACACCGGGCTATGAGGTGCTCGTGACGGGCATCAAAGCCGGTTCCCGCCTGGCGATCTGGCTGTCGGAGCGGGTTTAGAGCGTCGGGCGAAGGCCGCGCTAGGATTCCAGCTCGGAATCCCAGTAGAGAAAATCCCGCCAACTTTCGTGCAGATAATTGGGCGGAAAAGCCCGTCCGTTGCTCTGCAGTTCATAGGTGGTGGGGCAATGCACGGGCCGCAAAAGCCGCAGGTCGGTTTCATGCAGCAGTCGGCTTCCCTTGGCCAGGTTGCACGCCTGGCAGGCGGTGACCACGTTGGTCCAGGTGGTCCGCCCGCCCCGCGAACGGGGAATGATGTGATCGAAGGTCAGGTCCTCGGCCGCGAAGCCGGTGCCGCAATATTGACACAAAAAGGAATCGCGCAAAAAAACGTTGAAACGGGTAAAGGCAGGCCGTCGATCCAGTTTCACATATTCCTTCAGCGCGATCACGCTGGGCAGGCGCATGTCCAAGGAAGGGGAATGCACCACACTGTCGTACTCGGAAACGATATTAACGCGGTCTAAAAAAACGGCCTTAATGGTATCCTGCCAGGACCAAAGCGATAATGGAAAGTAACTTAACGGCCGAAAATCGGCGTTAAGCACCAAAGCCGGATAGGTTTCTGCACCAACGGTCACGCTCTTTTACCTCCTCTGGTAATTTGAGTCCCGTTTTCTCATTCGCAAGCCCATCTTTCGTGTTCGCTTCCCATAGTTTGATGGTGAATCGCCGTCGCCCCTACAAGATATTGTAGATGCTACGATTTCATGACAGCCATGATGGCGCATTGGGGGGTGCCGGATCAAGGATATGTGAATTTTTCCTAATGCGCTCCGGCGCTACAGTGCCGCCCGTCGCCATCCGGCCGACCTTTCCGGCAAATTTTTGGAGAAACGAGATTATGAGTAGCAAGCTTACCGCTGGTGCCCCGATGCCTGAAATGACTCTGCCGAGCCTGGCAGGCGAAGCGGTTCGGATTGGCGGTTCGGGCCGTTGGCAGATGGTCGTGGTTTACCGGGGCAAGCATTGCCCGCTGTGCAACAACTATCTGAGCCGCCTGCAGGAAATGGCGCCGGAGCTGGCCGGACGGAAGGTCGACGTGGTGGCCGTTTCCGGCGATCCTCAAGACAAGGCCGCGGCCCAGGCGGAAACCATCGGCTTTTCCCTGCCGGTGGCCTACGACCTTTCCGTCCCGCAAATGCGCCAACTGGGGCTTTATGTCTCCAACCCCCGCTCAGAGCAGGAAACCGACCGCCCCTTCCCCGAGCCCGGCCTTTTTGTGGTCAACCCCGACGGCGCCGTTCAGATCCTGGATGTTTCCAATTCCCCCTTCTCCCGGCCCGATCTGGGCCTCATCCTGCGGGGCATCACCTATAGCCAGGACAGCGGCTACCCCATCCGGGGCACGGGCTGAAAATCGCCGAATCGAAAATCTACTGGTGCTCAGGCAGTCGGGCCGAGGGTCTTGCTCAACATGGCGGCGCATAGCTGCAGGCCCTCCGGGTCGATGCCGTGGCCCAATCCGGGGCGGGCATGGGCCGATACGTCAAAGCCGGCCAGGTTAAGGGTCTGGGCGGCGGCGGGCATGGCCTGAAAGGGCACCACCGGGTCTGCTTCGCCGTGCACCAGCAGGATGGGCGGGCGGCTCTTGACCTCCCCGGCCAGGCGCTCGGGGGCAATCAAGGCGCCGGAAAAGCCGATGATCGCGGCACAGGGCTTGGGTCGGCGCAGGCAGGTGTAAAGCGCGGTCATGGTGCCCTGGGAAAAGCCGATCACCGCCAAGCGGTCGTCGCCCAGCCCCAGGTTTTCCAGCTCCTGGTCCAAAAAGGCATTCAGGATTGGGGCCGCCGATGACACCCCCGCCAGAAGGCTGGCGCCATCCCGGGCCTGCAGGCTGAACCACTGCCGCCCCATGGGCGCCATATCGCAGGGCTCTGGCGCATCCGGGGCCACGAAGGCCGCATCGGGCAGCATCTGGGCCAACATGGGCGCCAGGGAAATCAGATCGTTCCCGTCGGCCCCCAGGCCGTGCAGAAAGACGACCAGGGAGGTGGCGGGCGCACCGGAGGCGGGGCCATGGCGCGGCCCGTCAAGGCGGGGGACGGATGTCATGAAAGCATATTCCTCTTATTTTCTGGACGACCTTAGATACGGCGTTTTTTGCGCCAGGTCACCCTTTCAGCTTTTCCTCGGCAAAAGCAACGCCGGGATGACGATAGGCGTGCCACAGCAAGCGGGCCGCGGCGCTGCGGTGGGGGCGCCAGTTTTCCGCCAGCCGGCGCATCTCCGCTTCCGTGGGCCGCTCGGTCAGATTTTTCAGCCGTTGGGTCGCGACGACGATCGCCAAGTCGCCGGCGGGCCAAACGTCGGGGCGTTTCATGGCGAACAACAGATAGATCTCGGCGGTCCAACGGCCGATGCCCGGCCACTTGACCAATTCCTCCATGACTTGCTGGTCGTCCCGATGGTCCAGGGCGGCCATATCCAGCTGGCCCGCCGCGATCCCGTCGGCGACGGCGCGGCCATAGCGCATCTTGGCGCGGCTGAAGCCGATTTCCTTCAGGTCCGTGTCGGTCAGTTCCAAAAAGGTTTCCGGGTTTAGCACCGTCAGCTTCTGGCCCAGACGCTCGATGATGGCGCGGGCGGATTGGGTGGAAACCTGCTGGCCCACGATGATGTGGAGCAGACCGGCAAATCCCGTGGGATTGCCCCGCACCGGCGGCAGGCCACAAGTTCGATAAGCCCGGGCCAGATCCGGATCAAGGCCCGATAGGGCGTCCAGCGCCGGCTTTAGGGACACATCGGGCGTGCTAATCGGGGCGGGCTGGTTCTTCTCGGTCACCTTGGGGTCGGCCTCGCCTGGACTTTTGCCCCGTCTTTGTCTATGGGCAGGGTTTATGGGCTGCACATCATGACCAAGTTCACGCCGACAATCACCCGCTTTGCGCCGTCGCCCAGTGGATTTTTACATTTGGGGCATGCCTATTCGGCGTGTTTTGCCTGGCGGCAGGCCCAGATCGTCGGCGGCCGGTTCTTGCTGCGCATCGACGATCTGGATGCCAGCCGGTCTCGCCCCGCCTATGAAGCGGCCCTCATGGAAGACCTGGCGTGGCTGGGGCTGACCTGGCCCGCGCCGGTGCGGCGTCAGTCCCAGGTTTTGGACCGCTACCGCCGGGCGCTCGAGGCCTTGTCGGACTCGGGCTTGCTTTATCCCTGTTTTTGCACCCGCAAGGCCATCCAGCGGGAGATTGCCAAAGCCCCGCAAGCCCCCC
>JANQKX010000687.1 GCA_028280915.1 Kiloniellaceae bacterium | reverse complement strand
CCTCAATCAGCTCTCGGAAGCGGCCATCACCGAGATCGCGGACAAATTCGCCGCCGCCATGATCAAGATGGGCGCCAACGACATCAACAAAGGGGCCATCCTGGCCCAGATCAAGGCCCGCTTCGCCAAGGCCGCTTGAGGCATCTGGCCCCTATCCAAGCAGAACCCCGGCCTTTGCGCCGGGGTTTTTGCTGTTTGCGGCCTCCCTAGGGACCCTAATTCCCGCCGCTGCTTTTTGCGCCTTTGCCAAGCGTGGCGGCGCAGTTGCCCCGCCAATAGGACGTCTGCAGCTGGCACCACCTGTTGAGCTGGAGCACCAGGTTGCCCTCGCAGCTATGGAACGACACCCAGGCATCATAGCCCGTGACCTGAGAGCGCCGCGCGCCGAATCCCGGCGCCCGGCCGGTTTGCTGGAAGTAGCGCACCTCCGCCATGTCGTCCCGGGGCACGGAGCGGGCATCCAATTCTTTCAGCACCACATCCCGGCAAGGGTCGTTGGCCATGGCCGGCGAAGGGGCGCTCAAGCCGAAGCAAAATCCGCCCGCCAGGAGGAGGGCCGCCAGAAAGAGGGCCAACTGGATCGGGCATCCGTGGGGGTCCGTCCGATTAAGTCCCATGTGCACGCCTCGCATATTGTCATCTATCAAAATCAAAGGCCAAAATCACAAAACGCTGGTCGGTCCCATGATCTTGGGACGGTTCCACAGCGCTTGATTTTGCCGGCGACTGTGTTCTTCAATGGGCCTGATGGGGCGACCCGACGAGAGTAACAGTTTGGTCTTACCAAGGCCACTTCGGCGGCTCTGGGTCAATCTCCGTCCAAGCAAAAGAGAGATCTGGGAGGACACATGGGGCAAGAGACAGCAGACGTGGTGATCGTGGGCGGCGGCGTGATCGGCAGCGCCGTGGCTTATTTCCTGGCCGCGAACGAGGACTTCACCGGCCGCGTGGTCGTGGTGGAGATGGATTCCAGTTACCAATTCGGCACCACCGGCCGTTCCGTGGCCGGGCTGCGTCTGCAGTTTTCCACCCCTGAAAACATCGCCTGCTCCCGCTTCGGCATCGATTTCGTGAAAAATGTGGCGAACTACCTGAGCGTGGCGGGGGAGGCCCCGGCCCTGTCCTATCGGGAACAAGGATACTTGGCCCTGGCCACGGCCCGGGGCGTGGCGCAGCTGGCCCGGAATCGGCAGATCCAGGTGGAGGCGGGGGTGGACAACCTGCTGCTGGATCAAGCGGAACTGGCGGCGCGCTTTCCCTGGCTACGGGTGGACGACCTGGCTGCGGCCTGCTTCGGCCACCGGGACGAAGGCTGGGTGGACCCTCACGCCCTTCTGCAAGGTTTTCGCCGCAAGGCCCAGAGCCTGGGCGCGGTTTACGTGGAAGACCGGGTGGACGGGCTGTCCCTCGCCGGCGGCCGCATCGCCGCGGTGCGCCTGGCCTCGGGCCGGGAGATCGCCTGTCACCAGGTGGTCAACGCGGCCGGCCCCCACGCCGGCAAGATCGCCGCCATGGCCGGCGGCGCGCTGGAGGTGCGCCCCCGCAAACGCCAGGTTTTTGTCTTTGACTGTCGCGCGGACATTCCCCAGTGCCCCTTGGTGTTTGATCCCAGCGGCCTCTACTTCCGCCCGGAAGGCAGCTTTTTCCTGACCGGGCGGGCCCCAAAGGACGGGGAGGATGATCCCGACAGCTTTGACCTGGAAGTGGATTACAGCCAGTTCGAGGAGCAGCTTTGGCCCCTGCTGGCCGAACGGGTACCGGCCTTCGAGGCCATCAAGCTGGTCAATGCCTGGGCCGGGACCTATGCCTTTAACACCTTGGACCAAAACGCCGTTTTGGGGCCCCACGACGCCTGCGAGAACCTCTTGCTGGCCAACGGCTTTTCCGGTCACGGCCTGCAGCAATCCCCGGCGGTGGGCCGGGCGATCAGCGAGTTGATCACCTATGGCGCCTATCGCAGCATCGACCTGACCCGCTTCGGCCACCAGCGCTTTGCCGCCGATCAGCCGGTGCTGGAGACCATGGTCTACTAAGACTTTCTCGGGACTACCCGATCACCGCCACCGGATCGCCCAGCACGTCCATGATCGGCGTGACGCCCAGGCCGGGCTGGTCGTTGCTGCGCATGGTGCCCTGTTCCACGATGGGCCCGCCCTCGGCGATGGCGACGGTATGGTAGTCGTGGAAGGCCGAGGACTGGAAGTGGAAATCCTTCGGCGTGGACTGGGCTAGATGGGCGATGGCCGCCGTGGCGATTTCCCCGCCCCAGCTGTCCTCGATGGTCATGACGATGCCCAGGGATTGGCAAAGGTCGCGCACCTGCCGGGCTCGCGTCAGGCCGCCCATGCGGTTGATCTTCAGATTGATCAGGTCCATGGCCCGGTCCTGATAGCCGCGCAGCAGGACCGCCAGGCTATCCATGCACTCATCCAGGATCATGGGCAGGCTGCAATGCTGCCGCACCGCCAGGCATTCCTCGTATGTGAGGCAGGGCTGCTCGATGTAGATGGGGATCTGATGCTCGGCGGCCAGGCCCTTGACCGCGTCCACAATGCGCACGGCATCGTGCTGGCGCCATCCCGTGTTGGCGTCCGCATCCATGACCTCGCCGGGCGCCATGGCCGCGGCCACCTTTTGAAAGCGGGTGATGTCCCGGTCCGGGTCCTCGCCCACCTTCATCTGAAACTGATCGAAACCCAGGGCTTGATATTCGCCCAGCCGCTCCACCATCACCGCCGGATCGTCCCGGGAGATGACCTTGAACAGCTTAACCCGGTCCTGAAACTTGCCGCCCAGGAGCGCGTGTACGGGCCGGCCGGTCGCCTTGCCCAGGATGTCCCAGCAGGCCATGTCGACGGCGGACTTCACGTAAGGGTGTCCTTTGAGAAGCTGGTCCATGCGATGATTGATTTTGTCCAGCGCCGTGGGGTCCTGGCCCAGGAGGTCCGGGGCGATCTTGGCGATACCCGTGCGCAGACCTTCCGCATAGGCGGCCAGGTAAGACGGCCCCAGGGGGCAGGATTCGCCCACACCGGTGATGCCTTCGTCGGTCTCGATGATCACAACCGTGCTGTCAAAAGCGGCAAAGGATTGGGTCGACCAGCTGTAGGAGCCCTCTTTCAGGGGCAGGTCCACCTGGTGAATGGAAATACGGGTGATCTTCACGGGCTTGTTCCTCCCCAAAGGATACTTGGCGGCTGTTTTTTGGTGTCTATCCGGCTGGACCGCCGGGGGTCAGCCCAGGATCTCGCCGTCCAGGATGATGGGCAAAAACGATAGGATCAGCAAGACCGCCATGGCTCCATTGAACAAGCGGACCTTGACCGGATCCTGCAAGAGGCGGCGCAGGCCCACGCCGAAGCCGGTCCACAGGCTGACAGACGGCAGGCTGACGGCGCCGAATACCGCCGCGACCAGGAGGGCGCCCAAAAGGCCGTCGCCGGGAATGCGATAAGCCGCCGTTGCCGTCAAGGCCACGGCCCAGGCCTTGGGGTTCACCCACTGAAACAGGGCCGCTTGCAAAAAGGTGAGAGGGTGTCCGCTATTGCCCGCCTCGCCGGATTCAACCGGGCCGCTGCGGGCGATGGCCCAGGCCAGCCACAGCATATAGCCGATGCTGATGATCCGCAGGGCCTGGTGTAAGACGGGGCTGTGCGCCAACAGCTGGGCCAAGCCGGCCCCGACGGCCAGGATCATCAGGGCGAAGCCGATCACGATGCCCAACATGTGGGGCAGTGACCGGCGCAGCCCGAAGTTGACCCCCGAGGTTAGCAGCATGATATTGTTGGGGCCCGGTGTGGCGGAGGCCACAAAGGCGAAGCCGATGAGGCCCAGCATCAGTTCATGAGACATGAGAGGGATCCTCAGAATAGGTCCATAATGCTGACCTATTTTGAGGACTTTTTGAACGCTTTGTCAAGCTGGCTTGTGCCGAGTCTCCGTCAAGAACTTGGGCAGCTCGGAGATTTTAGGGCAGCCCAGCTGGGCCAGGGTGCCCGCCAGTTCGGCCTTGAGCACCCGCAGCACGTGATCGCCGCCGGGGGCACCCATGGCCGCCACGCCGAAGGCCGGCGCCCGCCCCAGCAGGACAAAGTCGGCCCCTTTGGCCAGGCCCCGGGCGATGTCCAGGCCGTTGCGGAATCCACTGTCCACGATCAAGGGCATCTCCGGGCCGACCGCCTGGCGAATGGGGCCCAGGGCGTCGATGGGGGCGATGGCGGCATCCAGTTGCCGTCCGCCGTGATTGGAGACCACCAAGGCATCGGCGCCGATCTTTTGGCAGGCCAAGGCGTCTTCTGGATGCAGGATGCCCTTGACGATGAGGCGCCCCTGCCAGCGATCCCGCAGTTGCTTCAGCCGCGCCGGCGTCATGTGCCCCTCGACCAGGTGCAGGAGATAGCGGGTGCTGTCCGCCAGACCGATGGACTTGGGCAGGTAGGGCATCAGGTTCTTGAACTCGGGGCTGCCCTTGATGATGGTTTCGGCGACCCAGCCGGGACGCTGCGCCATTTCCCAGACGTTACGCCAGGTCAGGCGGGGCGGGGCGGACAGGCCGTTGGCGATGTCCCTGGGGCGGCGGGTGTTGGCCGGTATGTCCACCGTGACCAGGAGAACTTGGTAGTCCGCCCGCTCCGCCCGTTGGATCAGGTCCTCGGCGATCTCCGGATCATGGGGCAGATAGAGCTGGAACCAGGCATTTTCCCCCGTCAGGACCTTGATGCGCTCCAAGTCCACGGTGGAAAAGGTGCTGAGCGCGAAGGGCAGGTTCAAGGCCTTGGCCGCGCGGGCCAGAATCTCCGGTGATTGGGGCCACATCATGCCGCCGAAGCCGATCGGCGCCACGCCGAAGGGCGCGGCGAAACTCCTGCCCAATAGGGTGGCGCCCAGGTCGGGCTTGCCCAGATCGGTGATGTAGCGGGGGGCCAGCGTCACCTTGTCCAGGGCCCGCCGGTTGCGGTCCAGTCCCTCTTCCCGTCCGATGCCCCCGGTGAGGTAGTCCCAGGCGAACTTGGGCATGCGGCGCCGGGCCGCCTGCGCCATGACCGCGGTGCTGGGGAACTGTTGATCGAGGGCTGGGTCCGGGTGGCTCATAAGAAATGCTATCGGCTGTTTGTGAGAATGGGGAAACACGTTGCCGGCGGCTGGATCATGGCATGGAAAAAGGGCGCCCGGTCAAGCCCTGTCTGATTGTTTCCATGATGGCCAGGAGAAGTACCATCAAATTATATTTTCGAAAAATCTCTATTTAAAAGGTGATTACTGAAGTTTATTCACCCGTTTTCCCAATTGGGCAGCGCCGTCGAAATAGATCGCGTTTTGCTGCTCGACGGCCCGCTTTAGGCGGGCCACGTCCGCCGGATCCAGGACGCCCGCCGGGGGCGGCACCAGGTCGAAGTGCCCATAGCGGTCTTCGCCGCTGACCAGGCTGGCGACCGTGCGTTGGCCGCTGACCTGGCGCATGGCTGGTGAGATATAGCGGATGGCCAAGCCGACGCGCCGGTCTTGGGAGCGATTGGCGTGGGAGGCGTGGAAGGTGCGGCCGTGATGTAAGGAAATCTCGCCCGGCTTCAAGATCACGTCCACGGCCCGGGTCTCGTCCACCTCAACGGCGATCTCCTGGCCCCGGGTCAGCAGGTTATTTTCGGCGAAGGTATCCCGATGGGCCACGATTTCGGCTTGGTGGCTGCCGGTGATGAAGCGCATGCAGCCGTTCTCCACCGTGGCCGGCGACAAGGCGACCCAGGCGGTCACCTGCTGCAGGTCGTTCAGGCCCCAGTAGGTCAGATCCTGGTGCCAGCTCACGTACTGGGGCGAGCGGGCTTCCTTGATGAACAGATTGGCGCTCCAGACCAGCAGGTCCGGTCCCAGGATTTGGCGCACTGGATTCAGGACGCCGGGCAGGCGGGTGATCTCATCCACCGCGGGCAGGACCAGGTGGGACTGACCGTGCAGCGACGACAGCAGCTTGGGCTGCGCCGGATGATCCGCTTCCACCTGTTCCAGGGCCGCGCGGTAGCGGGTCGCCTCATCCGGGCTCATGGCGGTGAGGGGAAACACATAACCGTCTCGCTGGTAGGTTTTTGTCAGCTTTTCGTCCACTTTCCGCCCTTCCAGGTCATCGATGGGTCGTTGGGAAGTCATCAAAAAATAGGTCCGGACCGCTCAAATCAGCAACGGATGGGACCAAAAGACAAAGCCGGGCGCTGATCAGGGCTTTGTTAATATTTCCTTAAATTATGAGACTCTTCAAAATATTGCCACAATTGGAGAGTCATATGATCCTCGGTTGCTTGCGTATCCCCCTGCGCAGCACCATATGTAGTGGATAAGACAATTAGGCGGCACGATTTTTTGGGCTGGAGTCTTGCGAACTGCGATGAGCAGGCCTCTTTTTCCCGATCGTTCACCGTCTTTCTTGCCTTATATCGAAGCTACGTAACGAAGCGCGAAGCCCCCGATCTCCCCCGGTCGGGGGCTTTTCCTTTGCGCCGGCGGCCCGGGCAATGGACCCCGGCGCACGATCACGGCAGCCGCCGGTTTATTGCTCAAAATCTTAAGATCAACGCGAAAAATATTGATTTTACGAAAATTAAAAGTCCGCGAAATGTAAGCAAGATTCCACGGCATGTTGCCAGTGGCGGTAGGACTCTTCCCGCTCGTCGCTGCTCATCCGTGGCTCGAAGCGGGCATCGGCCAGCCAGCCGTCGCCGATGGCGGCCAAGCTCGCGTCCAGATCGCCCGCGCCCTGGCCCCCGGTGAAAAAGTTCTCGCTCAGCCCGGCCAGATAGGCGGCGCCCAAGGCGGTGGTTTCCGCCACCACGGGGCGCTCCACCGCGACACCCAGAATGTCGGCCAGCCTCTGCAGGAACCAGTCGTTGGCCACCATGCCGCCGTCCACCCGCAGGGTCTGCAGGTCACTGGCCCCGTCCGATTTCATGGCCTCCATCAGATCGCGGGTTTGATAGCAGATGGATTCCAAGTTGGCGCGGACGATTTCCGCCGGGCCCGTGGCCCGGGTCAGGCCGAAGAGGGCGCCCCGCGCCTGCGCGTTCCAATGGGGCGCCCCCAAGCCGGTGAAGGCGGGCACCAGGAAGACTTTTTGCGAGGGATCGGCGGCGGCGGCCAGGGCGGCGGTTTCGGCCGCGTCCCGGAACAGGCCCAGGCGGTCGCGCAGCCATTGCACCGCGGCGCCGGCGATAAAAATGCTGCCTTCCAAGGCATAGGTGACCTGGCCGTCAA
>JANQKX010000673.1 GCA_028280915.1 Kiloniellaceae bacterium | reverse complement strand
CGCGACGAGGCCGGTACGGTCATCTCCACCATCGGCGTCAGCCGGGACATCACCGCCCGCAAGGACGCCGAGGAAGCGCTGAGGCAAAGCGAGGAACGGCTCACCGCGGTGGTCGACAACATGCCGGCCACGGTTTTCCTGCGCGATCCCAAGGGGCACTACATTCTGGTCAACCGAACCTATGAGTCCTTCCTGGGCATGAGCAACGACCAGGTCCGGGGCAAGCACATCTACGACGTCCTACCAAAGGAAATTGCCGACGAAGCCTGGGATCACGACCAAGCCGTTCTCAAAGCCGGCACCATGGTGCAGCGCGAGCTATTGACTCCCGCCATGAACCGCAAGGGCCGAGAAGCCCGCGCCGAGGTCGCCCTTCGCTTTCCCGTCTTTGACGAGACCGGCCACATCGTCGCCATCGGCGGTGTGGAAGTGGACATCACCGATCGCAAGCAGATGGAGCAGGACCTGAAACTGGCCAAGGAGCAGGCCGAGGTCGCCACCCGTGCCAAAAGCCAGTTCCTGGCCAACATGAGCCACGAGCTGCGCACCCCCATGAACGCCATCATCGGCTTTACCCGCCTAGTAATGCGTCGCTCCGGCCATACCCTGCCCCGGCAGCAGCAGGAAAACCTGGAAAAGATATTGGTCAGCGCCGATCACCTGCTGTCCCTGATCAACAGCGTGCTCGACCTGTCCAAGATCGAGGCGGGCCAGATGGAAGTGAACCTGAGCCGGGTCGATTTGCCACCGCTTCTGGAACGCAGCATCCGGACCATCGATCCCCTCCTGCAGGAAAAGAACCTCAAGCTCACCACCAATCTGGGCCAAACCTTGTTGCCCATCGTGACCGACGAGGAAAAACTAACGCAAATTCTGCTGAACCTGCTGAGCAACGCCGCCAAGTTCACCGAAAAAGGCCAGGTCAGCGTGCGGGTCTTCGACACGGACGACGGGGTGCAGATCGAAATCCAGGATACGGGCATCGGCATACCCGAAGATCACCTGGCCCGTGTTTTCGAAGAATTTCATCAGATCGACAGCTCGAGCACCCGGACCCAGAGCGGCACCGGCTTGGGCCTGTCCATCACCCGGGACCTGCTGCGCCTGATCGGCGGGCGCATCGACGTGGAAAGCCAGGTGGGCCAAGGCTCCACCTTCCGCATCACCTTGCCCCGGGCCACCATCTCCGAACCCGTGAAGCGCCATCTTTTAAAGGCGCCTGAAAAGGCGAACGACGGCGAGGCCAGCATCACCAAGTACCGGGACCGGAACAATCTGGTCGTGGTGATCGACGACGACCCCAACGCCATCTACCTGCTGGAGGAAAATCTGGGCGACGCGGGCTACATCGTGGTCGGCGCAGGGAGCGGCCGCGAGGGCCTGGCCCGCGTCCTGGAACTGCGCCCCCGGGCCGTTATCCTGGATATTCTCATGCCCGAGATGGATGGCTGGCAAGTGCTCACCGCCTTGAAGTCCAATCCGGCCACCCGGGCCATTCCGGTGATCATCCTGTCCATCATTGATCAAAAGGACCACGGCTATCAGTTGGGTGCCTTCGATTACCTGCTCAAGCCCATAAACAGGGACGCCATGGTGGCGGCGCTCGCCCGCCTGCAGCCGCCGCGCCACAAGCTGCTGCTGGCCGACGACGACCCCCAAATGGCCGATATCGTGGCCCAGATGCTGGACGACACGGACTATGACGTGGAAGTGGCCCATGACGGCGGCGAGGCCTTGACCAGCATGGAAGACCACCTGCCCGACGCCTTGCTGCTGGATCTCTTGATGCCCGAAACCGACGGTTTTGATGTTCTGGAACGGATCCAAGACCGGGACGACTGGCACGACCTGCCGGTCATCGTCTTGACCGCCAAGGACCTGAGCGCGGCGGAGCGGGACCTCTTGTCCACCCGGGCCCGCGCCGTCATCGAAAAGCAGCGGCTGGACCGGGAAACCCTGCTGGCAAACCTAAAACACGCCCTCTCCCGGATCGGACCAAAAGACCGGAGTTAGCGGGAGGACAACCTGTCCCTCATGCTAATGAAAGCACGGCCTGACCGGGGAGGACGGGTCCAGCGACGCCCCATAGCGTGTCAGCAGTTCCCGATTCGCCGTCAGATTGGGCCGCTCCAAGGTCAGCGCCAGAGGCGTCTTGCCACAGCGGTTTTCGATGTTCAGGGCCGCGCCCCTCCCCACCAAGCAGGAGACGCAGCGCTCACAGCCACCCAGGGCCGCATAGTGCAAGGGGGTCATGCCCATGCTGTCCCTGTGATTTGTATCCGCCCCCTTGGAGAGCACAAAATCCATCAGCTTGTGGTGGGGTTTCAGAACCGCGTAACACAACGCCGTGGGCTTGCCCCCGTAGGTCGTATCCGGATGCAGCCTCATTTCCTCGATATAAAAGCGGACCTTTTCCAATTGGTGCAGCGCCGCCGCCACCAGGAAGTCCTTGATCGTGTTTTCCGGCACCACCGGATCCACGACGATCTGGCTGCTCACGGCATGGCGTATTGGGGGCATATTGGTCATCCTGATAATTAACAAATCGCGCGGTGGCCGCCTCCGATCGTTTGACCCGGCGGCGGCCACCTCGGCTTAAACCGTCATCCGAAATGGAGGGATTTGACTTCTTGGAAATCCTCCAGACCGAAGCGCCCCCCTTCCCGGCCGTTACCCGATTGTTTGTAACCGCCGAAGGGGGAGCCGTAGTTAAAGCCACCGCCGTTGACATGGACGGCACCGGCCCGCAGTTTCGCCGCCACCCGTTTCGCCCGCTCCGGATCGCCGGTTTGCAGGTAGGCCGCGAGCCCATAAGGGCTATCGTTGGCCATGGCGACGGCGTCTTCTTCGCTGTCGAAGGGGATGATGGCCAGCACCGGCCCGAAAATCTCCTGCTGGGCCACGGTCATGTCATTTGTCACGTCCGCGAAAATCGTCGGCTTTACGTAGTAGCCCTTGTCGAAGCCGTCGGGCTTGCCCACCCCGCCGCAGAGCACACGGGCGCCCTCGTCGATCCCCTGGGCGATCAGGCTCTGTACCCGGTCGAACTGGATGTGGCTGACCAAGGGGCCCATGTGGTCGCCCTCTTTTTTCGGGTCGTCCACGGCGGCTTCCGCGCCCGCCGCGGCGGCAATGTCCACCACTTTGTCGTAGCAGCTGCGCTCCACCAGCAAGCGGGTAGGCGCGTCGCACGACTGGCCGGTGTTCAAGAAGCACTCCTGGACCGAGCCGCGCACCCGCTCTTCCAGGTCGCAATCGGCGAAGACCAGGTTGGGGGACTTGCCGCCCAGCTCCAAGGTGACCCGCTTTATCGTGTCGGCGGCGTCCTTGGAAACGGCGGTGCCGGCCCGGGTGGAACCGGTGAAGGAAATCATCTGCAGATCCGGATGCCGGGACAAGCCCGCGCCGGCGGTCGGCCCGTCGCCCTGGATCATGTTGAAGCTGCCGGCCGGAAAACCCGCCTCATGGATCATTTCCGCATAGAGAACCGCCGACAGAGGCGTGAACTCAGACGGCTTCAAGATGCAGGTGCAGCCGGCCGCCAAGGCCGCCGCCACCTTCAAGGCGATCTGGTTGATGGGCCAGTTCCACGGCGTGATCAGACCGCACACGCCGATGGGCTCGCGCACCAGCACGTCCCCGCTGGCCAGGGTTTCCTGGTCTTCCTGGGCTTCCAGGGCATCGATGAAGCCTTGCAGATGCCCCACCGCCGCATCGGCCTGCATCTCCAGGGCCATGGTCATGGGCGCGCCCATTTCGGTGGAGATCACCCGCGCCAGCTCCGGCAATCTGGCTTTCGAAATCTCCAAAAGCCGCGACAAGTATTCCAGGCGCTCCGCCTTCGTGGTGACCGCATAGGCGGGGAACGCCGCCTTGGCCGCCGCCACGGCCCGGTCCACGTCCACTTGATCGGCCAGCAGAATGGTGCCCACGGAATCTTCCGTCGCCGGATTGATCACCTCCATGGTGTTTTGGGAATGGGGCTGGATCCACTCTCCGCCCACGTAATACTTCATCAAGTTAGACATTGCTTTCCCCTGTTGTTTTGACGTCCTTCGGATTGGCCCCCGCAGCCGTACCCCGGGGGCCCCTACAACCTATCCGACGAAGCGGCCTATCCGACGAAGGCGAGACGCTCGGGCTTTTCCGCCGGCGCGCTTACGCCCTTCAAGAACGCCAGCATGGTGTCCGCGTCCGATACCTCGAAGGGATCGCTGGGACAGTTGTCCCCGAAATCCGGCTCGATGAAGATCTTTTCGATGGTCCGGTCATTGGCCAGCAGGGAATAACGCCAGGACCGCATGCCAAAACCCAGATTGTCCTTACACACCAGCATGCCCATTTTGCGGGTGAATTCGCCGCTGCCGTCCGGCAGCATCTTGACCCGCTCCGCGCCCAGATGCTTGCCCCACTGGTACATCACAAAGGCGTCGTTGACCGAAAGACAGTAAATGTCATCGACCCCGAGCGCCTGAAAGTCGCCGTAAAGCTCTTCGTAGCGGGGCAGATGGGTCGATGAACAGGTCGGAGTAAAGGCGCCCGGCAGGGCAAAAAGCACCACCTTTTTACCACCGAACAGGTCTTGCGTCGTCCGGTCCTGCCAGCGGAAGGGATTGGGCCCGTCAACGGTCTCATCGCGAACCCGGGTTCTGAACACAACATCAGGAAGCTTTTCCTGGAACATCATAAGTGCATCTCCTAATCGATCGGATCGAAATTCTGAGGAATCTGTCGGAACGGGCCCGCAACGACCCCATAAAGGCTCCATTGCGGACTGCGCGGCCTCGCCGCCGACCCCACAGGCCAAGCGAGCCATCTCAGAAGATAATGCGATTGCGAATGAGTTGCAATATCGAGATTTAGGCGATGATACTTTTTTCTGGTGGCCGGTTCATTCTGAAATCTCAGCCTGAAATCTCAGCTAAGCCGCGAAATCGGCAACGAGGGCGTTGAACTTTTCCGGCGCCTCAAAAAACATCAAATGCGCGCCGCCTTCGTTTTCCTCGAAGATCTCCAACCGCGCGCCGGGGATCTGCTCTTGGAGCCAAACTTGGGTCTGCCAGGGCACTTGGCTGGCCCGGCCGCCCACAATCAGGGTGGGCAGATCAAGACGGGGGATGACATCGCGCCAATCCTGGCAGCCCGCATCCAGCAGCAGCCGGGCCGCATAGGACCGCGGGAGCTGGGCCGCGATAGTCATCAAGGCCCGCTTTTGCGCATCGCTGATGGCGCCGGTCACCATGGTGGCGAGAAAGCCCTCCCGAACAGCCGCCCCGTCCGGCCCCAGCAAATCCCGCGCCAGGGCGACAAAGGTCTCCGGCGCCACCCCCGCACTTGAATGGGCGCCGGCATGGGTGCTGGCAGAGTCCTCTTCGTCACCCCCCGGACCGGCGAACAACGCCGCCGGTTGGTCCACGGTGATCAGTTTGGCCAGACGCGCCGGACCGAAAAGATCCCAAAAGGCCCAGAGCACTTCCGCGCCCATGGAATGACCAAGGGCCCGTACGTCGGTTAAATTCAGGCCCGCCATGAATTCGTTTAGATCGGCCGCCAAACGGGCGATGCGATAACCATGATCCGGTTTCGCCGAGCGCCCGTGACCGCGCATGTCCAGGGCAATCACCCGGTAGCGGGATTGCAGACCGTCGATCTGAACCCGAAAGGCCGCGGACGAAAAAGACCAGCCGTGAAGAAGTAAAAGGACTGGACCCTGGCCCGCGTCCTCGTAGTACAGCTCCACACCATCGCCGGTTAAAAAGGTTGCCATCGCAGGGGCTTATCTCAATGGGTCGCGCCGGCTATCCGGGCAGGCGGGATAAGGCCGGCGTGATGGAGTTTAAACCAGGGCTTGTTTGACGATTTCGCTGGCCTTGCCGAAATCCATGCGGCCGGGATAGCGTTCCTTGAGGGTGCCCATGACCTTGCCCATGTCCTTGATGGAATTGGCTTCCAACTCGGCGATCACCTCGTCGATCGCCTTGCGCATGTCCTCTTCTTCCAGCTGCTGGGGCAAAAAGCGCGCGATCACCTTGCACTCTTCCCGTTCCCGGTCGGCCAGGTCCTCCCGGTCGCCCTTGGTGTACATGTCGATGGAATCCTGGCGCTGGCGCACCATTTTCTGCAGCATTTCAAGGATTTCTTCGTCGCTGATCCCGTCGTTGTTGCCTTTGCTTCTTGCGGCGATGTCCCGATCCTTCAAGGCCGCCAAGGTGAGACGCAAGGTCGAGACCGCGATCGTCTCTTTGGTCTTCATCGCCTCTTTAAGGGCCTCGTTTAGTTGGTTGCGCAGCATTTAGGAAACTCCAGTTAACTCAGTGGGGCGGAGACTAAACGAAAAAAAGTCAAATGGCAAAGCCCCTGAAAATCAATCAACTTATTGATTTTACTTAAAAAAATAGATTCGGAAAAAATTTGACCCCTTCACATTTTTCCCTTACATAATGGCCGCTCTAACCAGGTGACCCAAGCATGGGGGCAAGATGCCGCCCTGTGGACCGGGTGGAACCTCGGCGCGAGCCATTCTAAGAACCGGCGCCAGTTTCAAAGGTTCCATAACACGGAAGGGGTCACCTTAATCATGACCACGCTAGAGCCCACGCAGGCAACACCGAGCCGGGGCGGGTTTTCGTTCGCCACCCCGGAGGCGAACACCGGTGTTTTAGTCCTTGCCGACGGGACGGTGTTTCGCGGCCAGGGCCTGGGTGTCCACGGCCATCGAGTGGGCGAAGTCTGTTTCAACACCTCGCTGACCGGCTATCAGGAGATTGTCACCGATCCCTCTTATGCGGGCCAGATCATCACCTTCACCTTCCCCCACATCGGCAACACCGGCACCAATCAGGAAGATGTGGAAACCCTGACCCCGGCGGCCCGCGGCGTGATCCTCAGAAGCGCCATTACCAATCCGTCGAGCTGGCGCGCCACCAGGCATCTCAACGATTGGCTGGTCAGCCAAAACCTGGTTGGCCTGGCCGGCGTGGATACCCGCGCCATCACCGCGCGGATTCGCGACGGGGGGGCGCCCGTGGGCTGCGTCGCCCACCTGAACCCCAACGGCGATGCTCCCTCCCTCGACGATCTCCGCGCGGAAGCCCGGGCCTGGCCCGGCTTGGAAGGCATGGACTTGGCCGCCGACGTGAGCTGCCGGCAAACCTATCACTGGGACCAGAGCCGCTGGGAACTGGGCAGGGGCTACGGCCGCCTGGCCGAACCCCGCCATAAAGTGGTCGCCGTGGACTTCGGCGCCAAGCACAATATCCTGCGCTGCCTGGCGGCGGAGGGCTGCGCGGTCACCGTGGTGCCGGCCTCGGCCACGGCGGAAGAAATCCTGGGCCACGGGCCGGACGGCATTTTCCTTTCCAACGGCCCCGGCGACCCCGCCGCCACGGGCCAGTATGCGGTCCCCACCGTGCAAAACCTGCTGGAAACCGGCCTGCCCATGTTCGGCATCTGCCTCGGCCATCAGATCCTCTCCATCGCGCTGGGGGCCAAAACCAAAAAAATGCACCTGGGCCACCGCGGCGCCAATCACCCGGTGAAGGACCTGGCCACGGGGCGGGTGGAAATCACCAGTCAGAACCACGGCTTCGTGGTGGACGAGGCGACCCTGCCCGCCGGCATCGAAGCCACCCATGTGTCCTTGTTCGACGGCAGCAACGAGGGCATCAAGCTGAGCGGCAAGCCGGTGTTTTCCGTGCAGCACCATCCGGAGGCCTCCCCCGGCCCGCAGGACAGCCATTATCTGTTCAAGAGATTTGTCGATTTGATCGAAACCCACAAGGCCAGCCGATAAGCGCGCCGCGACGAAGCTACGAGCAAACTTCCGCCATGCCCAAAAGAAACGACCTGAAATCCATCCTCATCATCGGCGCCGGCCCCATCGTCATCGGTCAGGCCTGCGAGTTCGACTATTCCGGCGCCCAAGCCTGCAAGGCCCTCAAGGAAGAGGGCTACCGGGTCATCCTGGTCAACTCCAACCCGGCCACGATCATGACCGACCCGGACCTGGCCGATGCCACCTACGTGGAGCCCATCACGCCCGACATCGTCGCCAAGATCATCGAAAAGGAACGCCCCGACGCTCTTTTGCCCACCATGGGCGGCCAGACCGCCCTCAACACGGGCCTGACCCTGGAGCGCAGCGGCGTGCTGGAAAAACTCGGCGTGGAGATGATCGGCGCCAAGGCCGATGTGATCGACAAGGCCGAGGACCGGCAGCTGTTCCGCGACGCCATGGACAAGATCGGCATCAAATCGCCCAAGTCCCGCCTGGTCAAAAGCTGGAAAGAAGCCGAACAGGCCCTGCCCGAAGTGGGTTTGCCGGCCATCATCCGCCCCTCGTTCACCCTGGGCGGCACCGGCGGCGGCATCGCCTACAACCTGGAGGAATTCGAGGAAATCACCAAGGGGGGCCTGCGCGCCTCGCCCACCTCCGAGGTGCTGATCGAACAGTCCGTATTGGGCTGGAAGGAATACGAGATGGAGGTGGTGCGGGATTCCGCCGACAACTGCATCATCATTTGCTCCATCGAGAACGTGGACCCCATGGGCGTGCACACCGGCGACTCGGTGACCGTGGCCCCGGCCCTGACCTTGACCGACAAGGAATACCAGATCCTGCGCAACGCCTCCATCGCGGTACTCAGGGAAATCGGCGTGGACACGGGCGGCTCCAACGTTCAGTTCGCCATCAATCCGGCCGACGGGGATCTGGTGGTCATCGAAATGAACCCGCGGGTCTCCCGCTCCTCGGCCCTGGCCTCCAAGGCGACCGGCTTTCCCATCGCCAAGGTCGCCGCCAAGCTGGCGGTGGGCTACACCTTGGACGAGTTGGACAACGACATCACCAAGGCGACCCCGGCGTCGTTCGAGCCGACCATCGACTATGTGGTCACCAAGATGCCGCGCTTCACCTTCGAGAAGTTCGCCGGCGCCGAGCCTTATCTGACCACCTCCATGAAGTCGGTGGGCGAGGCCATGTCCATCGGCCGCTGCTTTGCCGAATCCCTGCAAAAGGCGCTGTGCTCCATGGAGACCGGCTTGACCGGCCTGAATGAAGTGGAGTTTACCGGCGTGGTCAACGCGGCCGGCGAACTGGATTGGGAGGCCCTGCGCATCGAGCTGAACCAGCCCCGCCCCAACCGCATCCTGAGCATCGCCCAAGCCTACCGCTATGGCATGTCCCGGGACGAGATCCAGGCCCTGACCCACTTCGACCCCTGGTTCCTGGAGCAGATCGAGGACATTCTGGCGGCCGAGGCAGCCGTCAAGGCCCAGGGACTGCCCGACACGGCCCCGGCCCTGCGCCAGCTCAAGCAACTGGGCTTCAGTGATGCCCGCCTGGCCGAGCTGACCGGCCATTCGGAAATCGAGGTGAGCCGCCGGCGCCACGGCCTGGGGGTTTTCCCCACCTTCAAGCGCATCGATACCTGCGGCGGCGAGTTCCCCTCGATCACCCCTTACATGTACGCCTGCTACGAACAGCCCTTCTCGGGCGGCGACGGGCTCGAGGGCGTGGCCTGCGAGGCCGAGCCCAGCGATCGGGAAAAAGTCATCATCCTGGGCGGCGGCCCCAACCGTATCGGCCAGGGCATCGAATTCGATTACTGCTGCGTGCACGCGGCCTATGCCCTGGCGGATGCGGGCTACGAGACCATCATGGTCAACTGCAATCCGGAGACCGTGTCCACCGACTACGACACCTCCGACCGGCTCTATTTCGAGCCGCTCACCGCCGAATCGGTGATGGAAATCGCCCGCCTGGAACAAACCAAGGGCAGCCTGAAGGGCATCATCGTGCAGTTCGGCGGCCAGACCCCGCTGAAGCTGGCCAATGCCATCGAAGCGCTGGAACTGCCCATCCTGGGCACCCCGCCCGATGCCATCGACCGGGCCGAGGACCGGGAGCGCTTTCAGCGGCTCTTGGCCCAGGTGAACCTGCGCCAGCCCGACAACGGCACCGCCACCTCCCTGGAAGAAGCCGCGGCCATCGCCGAGCGCATCGGCTATCCGGTGTTGATCCGCCCTTCCTACGTGCTGGGCGGTCGGGCCATGGAGATCGTTCACGACCAGGGTCAGTTGACCCACTACATGCACACCGCGGTCGAGGCCTCGGGTAAAAACCCGGTGCTCATCGACCGCTACCTGCGCGACGCCATCGAAGTGGACGTGGACGCTCTTTGCGACGGCGATCAGGTCGATGTGGCCGGCATCATGGAACACATTGAAGAGGCGGGCATCCATTCCGGGGACTCCGCCTGCTCCCTGCCGCCCCACAGCCTGCCCCAGGCGGTGATCGACGACATTCGCGGCCAGGCGGACCAGCTGGCCCGGGCGCTCGGCGTGGTGGGCCTCATGAACGTGCAGTTCGCGGTGCAGAACAACGAGGTCTATATTCTCGAGGTCAACCCCCGGGCCAGCCGCACCGTGCCCTTCGTGGCCAAGGCGACCGGCATCCCCATCGCCAAGATCGCCGCGCGCGTCATGGCGGGGGAAAAGCTCGCCGATTTCCAGCTCTCCCGCGGGCCGGTCGACCATGTAGCGGTCAAGGAGGCGGTGTTCCCCTTCGCCCGCTTCCCCGGCGTGGACGTCATGCTGGGCCCGGAAATGCGCTCCACCGGCGAGGTCATGGGCCTGGATCTTTCCTTCGACCGGGCGTTCCTGAAGGCGCAGATCGCTTGCAACGCGCCCCTGCCCCATGAAGGCACCATCTTTTTGTCGGTCAAGGACAGCGACAAGGCGGCCATGGCGCCCATCGCCGGCGAATTGGTGGCACTGGGCTACGACATCCTGGCGACCGGCGGCACGGCCCGCTATCTGGAAAGCGCGGGCGTGCCCGTCACCCCCATCAAAAAGGTGCGCGAGGGCCGGCCCCATATCGTCGATGCCATGATCTCCGGCCAGGTGCAGCTGGTGTTCAACACCACCGAGGGCGCCAAGGCCATCGCCGATAGTTTTGAGTTGCGGCGCAGTGCCTTAAATAATTCCATCCCCTACTACACCACGGTGAGGGGCGCGGCGGCGGCCGTTCTGGCCATCAAGGCCATGAAAAAAGAGGACCTTGAAGTCCTGCCTCTGCAGTCCTATTTTATGAACGGTTTTTAACGCGGTCCCTTTGACAAGCGTCGAAAATCAGGCATGCTTCCCTCTTTGCAACTATTTTGGTCGTTAGGGGTCAAAGGCCCATGAGCGAAAAAGTACCTATGACCGCCAGCGGGTTAGCCCGTTTGGAAGAAGAACTGAAATACCTGAAGTCAACGGCGCGCCCGGAGATTATTCGCGCCATCGCCCAGGCGCGCGAGCACGGTGACCTGTCCGAAAACGCCGAATACCACGCGGCGCGGGAACGGCAATCCTTCATCGAAGGCCGCGTCATGGAACTGGAAGACAAGATCGCCCGTTCCGAGGTGATCGACGTGTCCGCCCTGAGCGGCTCCACGGTCAAGTTCGGCGCGACGGTGACCGTGGCCGACGAAGACACCGACGAGGAACTCACCTATCAATTGGTGGGGGAGGCGGAAGCGGACATCAAATCCGGCCGGCTTTCCATTACCGCGCCCCTTAGCCGCGCCTTGATCGGCAAGGAGGTCGGCGATTCGGTGGAGGTCAGCACCCCGGCCGGTGAAAAGGGATACGAGATCATCAACGTTCAATACGTCTGATCACGCCCTATCCAACTGAAAAGCTCAACCTTTTTTGCGCCGCTGTGACCGAGGGTTAAGCCTCGCCCGGCTCGCCGTTCAAATCCGCGGGCACGGGCACGCCGGGGTCGTTTTTTGCCGTGCGGATCACCTGCAGGGTCTGCACCGTGACCACGTGGGGGGCGGCCGTAAGACGCTGGGTCAGGTCGTTCTCGTGGGCGGTGTTT
Source organism: Kiloniellaceae bacterium (assembly GCA_028280915.1). Lineage (GTDB taxonomy): Bacteria > Pseudomonadota > Alphaproteobacteria > Kiloniellales > Kiloniellaceae > JANQKX01. The sequence continues at coordinate 1,040 of JANQKX010000673.1, read as the reverse complement.
TGCGCCACCACGTGTAGCACAAAATCGTGGGGACCGCGGGCCATGTGGCACTCGCGCACCTCCGGCCAGGCGCCGACAAAGTCCTCGAATTCGGTCAAGACCGCATCGGACTGGGCATCCAGGCCGATCAGAGCGAAAAACCGCACCTCATAGCCCAGGGATTCCCCATCCAGCTCCGCGTGGTAGCCCTTGATGAAGCCCGCTTCTTCCAAGGCGCGCACCCGGCGCAGGCAGGGCGGGGCGGAAATGCCCGCGCGCCGGGCCAATTCCACATTGGTGATGCGGCCGTCTTCTTGCAGATCCCGCAAAATCTGCAAATCCACCCGGTCCAGTTTGGCGCCCTTCATACCTGTCTCTCCCCTCGCAGGGCCGGTGCCGCGGTTTTTTCGAAACCTTTTGACACCGGCATTGCGCAATAATATTACGCAACAATATTACAAGGGTCGCCCTAGAGCAAACACAGATCAGGGGCGAGAGCACCCGGCCCGCTCAGCCCCCATTTCGGCGTTTTTAGCATCCTGGAGCCTTTAGCACGTGTCCGCCCCCGCCCATCGCCCCACCGAGGAAATCCCCACCTGCTGGGTCGTCAGCGACGGCAAGGCGGGCATGGAAACCCAATGCCTGGGCCTGGCGGAAGCCATGGGTCTGAAAGCCGACGTCAAGCGCATCCAGGTGACCCGCCCCTGGCGCTGGCTGCCCCCCCAGTGGGTGCCGCACCCCCTGGAAAAACTGGGTCCCAAGGGCGACAAGCTCAGCCCCCCTTGGCCCGACATCATAATCGCCAGCGGGCGCCAGAGCATCACCTCGAACATCACCATCAAGCAGCTTTCCGGCGGCCGGACCTTCACCATTCAGATCCAGAATCCGGTGGTGGACGGACGCCATTTCGACTTGATCGTCACCCCCCGGCACGACCGGCTGGACGGCCCCAACGTGGTCGCCTCCCTCGGCGCCATGGGCCGGGTCACACCGGACCTGCTGACTGCCGAGGCAGCGCGCTTCACCGACCGCTTTGCGCCCCTGCCCCGCCCGCGCGTGGC
>JANQKX010000656.1 GCA_028280915.1 Kiloniellaceae bacterium | reverse complement strand
TTTCGCCCAGGTGTTCGCTCCAGGTGCCCCCTGCCGTCAGATAAACCACCTCCCCGTCGCGCAGACGGTTGGCGGTCAATACCTTGGTGGCTATGCGTTTGCCGGCCATGCTGTTGGTCCTATTCCTAAAATCCTGTCTCGTGTTAGCCCGCCGCAGCCAGAAGGGCGGCAGGGCTCTGGGCCTTGGCGTCCCGCGCCACCTCGCCGATGATGATGAGCGCCGGTCCGGTGATGCCATGCCCGGCCATGAGGTCGCCCAGGCTATCCAGCCGGCCGGCGAGTACCCGCTGCTCCGGGCGGGTGCCGTTTTCGATCACCGCGATGGGGGTCGATCCAGCCAGGCCATGGGACATGAGCCGTGCCGCGTTGCGTCCCGCGGTGGAGACGCCCATGTAGACGGCCAGGGTCTGATTGGGCTTCGCCAGGCTGGCCCAATCCAGATCCGGGTCCCCGTCCTTGCCGTGACCGGTGATGAAGGTCACCGATTGGGCCTTGCCCCGCTCGGTCAGGGGAATGCCGGCGGCGGCGGCACAGCCGGTCGCGGCGGTGATGCCGGGCACCACCTCCACTTTGATGCCGTGATCCTCCAGGAAATGCTGCTCCTCGCCGCCCCGGCCGAAGACAAAGGGGTCGCCGCCCTTCAGGCGCACCACCTTTTGCCCCGCTTGCGCGGCGCTGAGCAGGATCTGGTTGATGTCGCCCTGGGATTTGCTGTGCTGGCCCTTGGCCTTGCCCACGTAGATCCGTTCCGCGTCCCGGCGGGCGTAGTCCACGATCTCCGGCCCCACCAGCTTGTCGTAGACCACCACGTCGGCCTCCTGCAGCAAGCGCAGGGCCTTGAGGGTCAAGAGGTCCGGGTCGCCGGGGCCGGCGCCCACCAGGGTGACAGTACCCTCTTCCGCGCTGTCCCGTTGACCGGTTTTGTTGATGAGGCTCAGCATGGCCTCCCGGCCGCCCACCTCGTCACCGTCCAGAACCTGCTCCGCCACCGGGCCGGCGAAAAAACCCTCCCAGAAACGGCGGCGGGTCCGGCCGTCGTTCATGGTGGCCTTCACGGCGCCGCGAAAACTGGCGGCAAAGCTGGCCAGGCGGCCCAGACGCGCGGGCAGCATGGCCTCCAGCCGGGCGCGAATGTTACGGGCCAGGATGGGGGCAGCGCCGGCGCTGGAGATGCCGATGATGATGGGATCCCGGTCAACGATGGCCGGGGTGATGAAGCTGGAAAGGGCCGGACAGTCCACTACGTTGACCGGAATGTTGGCGGCCCGTGCCGCCTTGGCCACGGGCTCGTCCCGGTCCCAATCCCCGTGGGCGCCGTAGACCATTGTCATGCCCTGCACGTCCGCCGCCTGAAAGGTGCGGGGGTGCCAGGTCAGCTTGCCCCCATCGGCAAGAACTTCGATGTCTTCCACCACGGTCGGGGCGATGACCGTGATGCTGGCCTGGGCCTTGAGCAACAAGCGAATCTTGGCCAGGGCCGCCTCGCCGCCGCCGACCACCAGGCAGTCACGCGCCGCCAGGTCCATAAATGTCGGTAAGTACTTCATCCCCACCAATCCATTTTTCGAAACTGCGTTTCATCCAACCCAACGGCCTCTTATGAGGCTTAAAATCGCATGGAATGCTGTAGATAGTCAATCAATTTCCACATTTCAAACGTAAAATGATCTTATTATTACATAAAAAATATGTGAATAAGAGGATTGGCGACAAATCGAGTGCTATGTGTTACAGGTAAGAAGCGGGTGGTTCCGCGTTGGTCCGCGCGATCTGATGGGGGAGGAAAAGGGTGTCCATAAGCCTGTGCGGCAAGGCCTTCATGGTCTTAGTGTTGGTGACGCTGACCGGCTGTAGCGCCCGGCCCTACCCGGTGAAGCCGCCTCAGGAGGCGGTCGACTTTGCGGTCAACTCGCCCCGGGCCACGGGCCAAAGGTCGCGGGCGTATTTTTGGCAGCCGGTGCAACGGGTTCAGGCCCTTTCTTACTGTTACAGCTCCCTTTACAATTCGCCGGAAGACGTCCGGGCGGAAGCCCAGGATTTTTGCCGCGGCGGGACGGTGGAATACTACAGCGCCGATACGGAGCCGCTCGGCTGCGCCCTGCTGCAAATCCACCGCCTGACCTTCATCTGCTTCCCCGGCGACGAGATTTACGAGGGCCTTTAGGCCGGGCCATCCCACTCCCTCTGGACCCAGGGGTCCTCTTCCCCCGCCCGATTGCCTTGTCGCAAGCGTTGGAATGCGGCCCCGGGCAAGAGCCGCGACAGGGCCCAAACGGCCATGGCCCGGACCAGGGGAGAGGGGTCGGACAGCAAGGGCGCGATCGCCTTTGCCTGATCCGGATCGCCACAGTTCCCGAGCGCAATAAGTACGTTGCGCACAAAGCGGTCCCGCCCGGTGCGTTTGATGGGCGAGCCGGCGAAGACCGCGCGGAAGGCCGTGTCGTCCAGCCCGGCCAGGTCGGCCAGGCGCGGCGCAGTCAGCTCCACCCGGGGCAGGAAACCCGGCTCCGGGGTGGCCTGAGCGAATTTGTTCCAGGGACACACCGCCAGGCAGTCGTCGCAGCCATAGATCCGGTTGCCCATAAGCGGCCGCAGGTCCCGGTCGATATGCCCCTTGTGCTCGATGGTGAGGTAAGAGATGCAGCGCCGCGCGTCCAACTTGTACGGCGCGGGGAAGGCCTGGGTGGGGCAGATGGAAAGACACTGGCGGCACGAACCGCAGCTGTCCTCGCCGGCGGTGTCAGGGGCCAGCTCCATGGTGGTGAGGATCTCGCCCAGGAATAGCCAGGAGCCAAAATCCCGCGACACCAGATTGGTGTGCTTGCCCTGCCAGCCCAGGCCGGCCCGCTGGGCCAGGTGCTTTTCCATCACCGGCGCCGTATCCACGAAGATCTTCACTTCGGCGTCAAAGCGCTCGGCCAGCCACCGGGCCAGCGCCTTCAGGCGCTTTTTGAACAGGTCGTGATAGTCCCGGTTGCGGGCATAAACCGAAATGTTGCCCCGCTCCGAATGGTCCAAGAGGGTGAGGGGGTCCTCCTTGGGGCCATAGTTCAAGCCCAGAACGATGGCCGAGCGGGCTGCCGGCCACAACTCTGCCATGTCGCCCCGCCGTTCAATATTGCGGGCCATCCAGCCCATGTCCCCGTGATATCCCGCCGCCACGAAGTCATGGAGATGCTGGCGGGCTTGCGCCGTGACCTGGGCCGGGGCAAAGCCGATGGCGTCAAACCCGTCCGCCAGGGCCTTATCGCGAATTTCGCCCTTTGCGTCGCCTGTCGGGGCCGGGCCCGGCGCCAGGCTTGGGGAGGTTGCGGCATTTGAGACCATGGCCGTCAGTCGATGCTGCCTTTCCATGCTGTGCCGAGGGCGACGCGCTACACCGGCGGAATGTCCCCGCGGGCCTGGTCCAAGGCGAACTGGGCCGCGAAGTCCTGAAGGCGCCCCGCTTCAATGGCTTGGCGCAGGTCGCCCATGAGGGACTGATAATAATGCAGATTGTGGCGGGTCAGCAGGATGGGGCCAAGCATTTCCTCGGCCTTGACTAGATGGTGCAGGTAGGCCCGGCTGAAATCCCGACAGGTGGGGCAGCCGCATTCCGGGTCCAGGGGCCGGGGGTCGTCCTTGTGGCGGGCGTTGCGGATGTTGAGGCTGCCGAAGTGGGTGAAGGCCTGACCGGTGCGGCCGGAGCGGGTGGGCAGCACACAATCGAACATGTCCACGCCCCGCGCGACCGCGCCCACCAGATCGGCCGGCTTGCCCACGCCCATCAGGTAGCGGGGCCGCGCCTCGGGCAAGGCGGGGCAGGTGACCTCCAGCATGTCGAACATGAGTTGCTGGCCTTCCCCCACCGCCAGGCCGCCGATGGCATAGCCGTCAAAGCCGATCTCCCGCAGGCTCGCCGCCGAGGCCAGGCGCTGCTCCGGGTAGATGCTGCCTTGCACGATCCCGAAGAGGCCATAGCCGGCGCGGGGGATAAAGGCCTCCTTGCAGCGGGCCGCCCAGCGCATGGAGCGCTCCATGGAGGTGCGGGCCGTGGGCAGATCGGCCGGGTAGGGGGTGCATTCGTCCAGCACCATGGTGATGTTGGCGTCCAGCAGGTGCTGGATCTCCACCGAACGCTCGGGGGTTAAGTCGTAGGCCGCCCCGTCCAGGTGGGATTTAAAGGCCACGCCCCGTTCCGTGATGGTACAGAGCTCGCCCAGGGACATGACCTGAAAGCCGCCGGAATCGGTCAGGATGGGCCGGGGCCAATTCATGAAGCGGTGCAGGCCGCCCAAGTGCGCCACCCGTTCGGCCCCGGGCCGGAGCATCAGGTGATAGGTGTTGCCCAGCAGGATCTCCGTGCCCGTTTCGGACACCTGTTCGGGTAACAGGCCCTTGACCGTGCCCGCTGTGCCCACGGCCATGAAGGCGGGGGTTTGAACCTGGCCATGAGCGGTCGTCAGGGTGCCGCGCCGGGCATCACCGTCCCGCGCCAAGACCTCAAAGCCCAGTCCCTCGGATGTTAATCCCGGCTCGCTCACGTTGGCCTCGCCAGGCTCAAAAGGCAGGCATCGCCGTAGGAGAAAAAGCGGTAACGCTCGGCGATGGCGTGCTGATAGGCGGCCTTCATGACCGCCAGGCCGCTGAAGGCGGACACCAGCATGAAAAGGGTGGAGCGGGGGAGATGAAAGTTAGTCAACAACAGATCCACGCAGCGGAAACGATAGCCGGGCAGGATGAAGATGTCCGTCTCACCCCGGAACGGCCGGACAGTTTCTTGACCCGGGTCTTGGTCCGGGCCTTGGCCCTCTTTATCACTGGCGGCGCTTTCCAGCAATCTGAGCGAGGTGGTGCCCACGGAAACGATCCGTCCGCCGTCCCGCTTGCAGCGGTTGATCCGCTCCGCCGTTGCCGGGTCCAGTTCACCGAACTCGGCGTGCATTTTATGATCCTCCGCCTGGGCACTTTTCACCGGCAGGAAGGTCCCGGCGCCTACGTGCAGGGTGAGTTGGCAGAGATCGATCCCCTTTTGCCGCAATGCCGCCAGCAATTCGGGGGTGAAATGCAGGCCGGCGGTGGGGGCCGCCACCGCGCCCGGTGTTTTGGCGAAAACGGTTTGGTAGTCGTGACGGTCGTTCGGATTCCCCTCGGACCCGCGATGAATGTAGGGGGGCAGGGGCATGCTGCCCGTCCGCTCCAAGGCGGCCACCAGGCCGTCCCCCGCGGCATTGAAGTCCAGGGTGACTTCGCCGCCGCTATCCTTGGCCAGAACCGTGGCTTGCAAACCCTCCGTGAACTCGATGGCATCGCCCGCTTCCAGGCGCTTGGCCGGTCGGGCGAAGGCGCGCCATTGGGAGGGGCTTTCGTTTTTGTGCAAGGTCACCTGCACCTGGGACCGGCCCCGTCCCCGATCGTTGGCCGGGGCCACGCGCGTGCCTTGCAGCCGGGTCGGGATCA
>JANQKX010000644.1 GCA_028280915.1 Kiloniellaceae bacterium | reverse complement strand
GCCACGCTCATGACCAAAGATTTAGGGCCAAAGATTTGCGGCCGAAGATTTAGGGCCAAAGATCTCGGATGGGTGACGATTTATCGCGCCCGCGACCGCCGGACTATGGCTCCGTGCCCTTTCGGGGCTGGCGGGGCGACCGGGTCACGCCCACGGCGCCCACCGTGGCCACCACGTAGGGCACCAGAAAGGTCAGTGCCACCTTCCACCAGTTGATATCGTCACCGCGCAGGACATGGTCGCCCTGATTGATGACGGTCAGGATCGGCCCGACGATCAAGGCAACGATTGCCGATCGACGGGGAATCCCGTCCCGCGTTGCTTGGGCCAGCCATCCCATCGGAACCAGCCCTTCAGCGCCATTGGTTTTTGGGGGCATGAGGGGCGTTTCCGCCTTTGCCTACTGCATGGTTTCCGGCGCCTGGATGTCCACCGGGCCTGCCTCGGGCAGGACTCCCAGGCGGCGGGCGATTTCCTGATAGGCTTCCTTGACGTCGCCCAAATCCTTGCGGAAGCGGTCCTTGTCCAGTTTGTGGTTGGTCTTCAAGTCCCACAAACGGCAGCAATCGGGGCTGATTTCCCCGGCCAGGACGATCTGCATGTCCTCGTCGTCCCACAGCCGGCCGAATTCCAGGCTCAGGTCGATCAGACGCACGCCGATGCCATGGAACAGGCCGTTCAGGAAGTCGTTGATGCGCAAGGACATTTGTACCATATCGTCCAAGTCCTGGATGGCCGCCCAGCCGAAAGCGGTGATGTGCTCCTCCGAAACCAGGGGATTGCACAGCTCGTCGTTCTTCAGGCGGTACTCAATGATGCTGCGGGGCAGGGGGGTGCCTTCCTCGAAGCCGAAACGCTCGGCCAGGGAGCCGGCGGCCACATTGCGCACAACGACCTCGAGGGGAATAATCTCAACTTCGCGAATGAGTTGCTCGCGCATATTAAGGCGGCGCACGAAGTGGGTGGGGATGCCGATTTCGCCCAGCCGGTTCATCAGATACTCGGAAATGCGGTTGTTGAGCACGCCCTTGCCGGTGATCACGCCCTTTTTTTGATTGTTGCTGGCCGAGGTTTCGTCCTTGAAGTACTGGACCAGGGTACCCGGCTCGGGCCCCTCGAACAGGGTCTTGGCCTTACCTTCGAAAATCCGCTTGCGTCGCATGCTGCTGTCCCAAAAATCCGCTTCATTGCCGAAAGAACGCCACACCAAATATCCGAAACCGGGCAAGGATCTTCCGTCTGCCTCTCACCGCACGGCAAAATTTCATATAGCAGCAGACGATAGCCAGCACAATGCGGCGTTTTACTTACGGAAGTTTGGCCCTCATCGGGCGGAGGCAACGGCAGATTAAAGTTCAAAAAGAATCTAAAAATACCATCATAATATATTGATAAAAATGAAAAATATTCGGCAAGTTAAAGTGCGATCGGCTGGAACTGGGTGCGGTCCGGGCGCTGGGGCGCGAACTGCCAGACCGGCTGGGCGATTTCGCCGGCTATCCGGCGGCCGGGCGCGGGCAGGGCGATGATACTGGATGAAACGGTCTGGAAGCCGGACTCTCCCTCCACCACCATGCCGTCGGCCGGGTCTTGCTCGGCGGTGCGGCTCAGCAGCTCCTGCCAGGCCTCCCAGTCGTCCAGGTCCGGGTTCGGGGCCAGCGCCACTTGAAAGTCCGGCAGGTGGCGGGCGATGCGCGGGCTGGACAGGTCGTTGCGGTTCCGGCTGGTGAACATGGAAAGACCCTCGGGCAGGGGAAACACCTCGATCTTGCCCGGCGTGGTACCGTTCGCGCCGCCCCCCGCTTCCTCCCCCAGATGACGCAGCCAAAAGGCGTCCCGGTTATCGGCGATGACCAGGTTGAAGCTGCGGTAGGCCAGGGGGTCCAGATGGCTCAGCTGATCGGCCGCCTCTGCCGCGTCGGCATGGTCCAGGGCCTCCAGAACCAGTTCCCCCCGGCTGCGCTTGTCGGCCTGAGGGCCCAGGGTGCCATAGCGATTGAGAATGGCCGCCGTCACCCCATGGTCGTTCAGGCCTAGCCAGGAGCCGCCGCCCAGTTCGTCCATGCCGGCGACCACGTCCGCGCGGTCCGGCCAGTGCCGGCCGGGCGCGCGCCAAGGCCGCGTGACCAGTTCATCCCGGTTACCCGCCAGGATGAGGGGCCAGGGATGGCCGGGCCGACGCAAGATAACGACCGTACACACCGACGTTCTCCAAGAAATTTCCGATTTGCTTGGCTTAATGATTGTATGGGCGCGGAATTACATTGAACCAGGCTAACACCGCCGCTACCTCTATAGCATCAATTATTTTATGGGAGAGCCGTGCAAATGTCAGGTTTTGACGATCGCGAATCCGCTTTCGAAAACAAGTTCAAGCATGATCAAGATCTGCAGTTCAAATGCGAGGTGCGCCGCAACAAGCTCCTGGGCGAATGGGTTGCCAGCGAGGTTCTCGGGCTATCCGGTGACGACGTGACGGCTTACGGCAAAAGCGTGGTTGCCGCCGATTTTGAAAAACCGGGCATTGACGACATGATCGGCAAGGTCATGGGCGACATTGAAGCAAAGGGCGCGGACTTTTCCGAACACCGCCTGCGCAACAAGGTCGAGGAGTTCATGGACGAGGCCAAGCAGCAGATCATGGACGAATAGACCGGGTCACGCGGCTTCCTGGTCGTCATTGCCGTCCCGTATCTCGCGCACGAAGCCTTCGATTTCCGTCGTGAGGGCGGCGATCTGATGTTGTGCCAGATCCACCGAAGAGGACACCTCTTCGGCCGCCTGGAAGGTGCCTTCAGAGCCGCTTTGCAGCTCGCCCACCAGGTTGGATACCCGGCCCGTGTTGTCGGCGGCGCGGGTGATGGCGCGGCTGATTTCGTCGGTGGTGGCGGACTGTTCGGCGACCGCGCTGGCGATGCCGGTGGTCACTGTCTCGATTTCCTCGATTTCGCCGGCAACCGCGGTCATGGCCTGGCTGGTTTGCGTCACGGCGTCGCGGATGGCCTCGATCTGGCCCGAGATGTCCTCGGTCGCCTTGCTGGTTTGGCTGGCCAGGGATTTCACTTCCGAGGCGACCACGGCAAAGCCCTTGCCCGCGTCGCCGGCCCGGGCCGCTTCGATGGTGGCGTTCAGGGCCAGCAGATTGGTCTGTTCGGCGATCTCCTGGATCAGGCCGATGATGGACACGATTTTTTCCGCCGCCTGGGTCAGTCCCTCGACCGCGGTGCTGGCCCGCTCGGTGGTGCCGGCGACCTGGCGGGTGGCGGAGGCCGAGCGCTCGGTCTGCTGGCTGATTTCCGAAATGGCGGTTGACAGGTCCCCCGCGTTGTTGGCCACCGCGCCCACGTCGCTGGAGGCCTCGCTGCTGGCCAGGGAGACGTCCTGGGACAGGTCCGAGGAGGACTGGGCGCTCAGGCGCATGCCCTGCGCGGCCTCGGTCAAGGCGGTGACCGAGCCCTTCAGGCTGTCGGTGATCCCGGCGACCTTGTCCTCGAAGGAATTCGCCAGGCGCTCCCGGTCTTCCTTGCGTTGCCGCTGGGTCTGTGCCTGGGCCTCGGCTTTTTGCCGGTTCAACTGCTCGATGCTCTTGGCGTTGTCGCGGAATTGCG
>JANQKX010000635.1 GCA_028280915.1 Kiloniellaceae bacterium | reverse complement strand
CCAACTCGGAAAAATTTTCCGGGACATCATGAATCTGCCCGTCGCTGACCATGACCACGGCGCCCACACGTTGCCGGGGTAAATCGGCGAGGGCCCTTTTTACGTCGGCGAAAAGGTGGCTGCCCGCCTCGCTTCCCTGGGTCGTGACGCCGCTCCGGCTCGGGCTGTCGCCGCTGCGGATGACCTGAAGGTTCGTGTTGGGCAGGGCCTCGATCTTTTCGATCAAATGGGGGACGGCTTGCGCCGTCTGCGCCGGGCGCGGGTCGATGGATTGACTGGTGCTCTCATCCACCACCAGGAGGACCACGTCGTTGAGGGGGCGGCGCTCCTCTTCCACCAGGGAGGGGTTGGCCAGCACCACCAGCAGACCGGCCATGACAAGCGCCCTTAAAAGGGCGCCCGCCGCGCCGCGGAACAGCGCAAAGAGCACGATGAGGCCGGCAACGACCCCCAGGCCGATGATCAAGGGCCAGGGCACCAGCGGGTCCCAAAAGAACGACAGCGCGCTCATTGGCCCAGCCTTTCCAGAATAAAGGGAATGTGCACCTGGTCCGCCTTATAGTTCCCGGTCAGGGCATGCATGACCAGGTTGACCCCGAAGCGATAGGCCATTTCCCGCTGCAGGTGGCCGCCCGGGACCAGGACGTTCACCGGCTGGCCCAGGGCATTGACGGCCCAGGCGCTGGCCCAGTCATTGGCGCCGATCACCACGGAGGTCACCGCGTCGTTGCGGCTGTTCTCGCCGCTCTCGACCCATAAGGTGCCCCCGGTATAGCGCCCGGGGTAGTCCTGCAGCAGATAAAAGGACTTGTTGATCACATGTTCCGGCGGGATCGGGGTCAGGTCGGGGATCTCCAAGCCGTCGACCAGGCGCTGGAGATTTTGGCTGCCCAAGCTCGACTGCCCCAAGATCTGCGAGCCGGCCGCCGGGTCGCGCATGTCGAACAGAATGGTGCCGCCGCTGTTCATATAGTCGTTGAGCTTTTCCTTTGCCTTGCTGCTGAGCGGCGGCTGTTCGCCCGTGATGGGCCAGTAAAGCAGGGGAAAGAACGCCAGCTCGTCCACTTCCAAATCCACCGGCAAGGGCGGGCCCGGCTCCACCGAGGTGCGCCGTTGCAGTATCAGGGTCAAGCCGCTCAACCCCGCCCGGCTGATATCGTCCACATGGGGATCGTCGGTCACCACATAGGCTAGGCGCGGCACCAGGGTGGCTTCCAAGGCGCGCCGGTCGTTGTAATCGGAATTGGCGCTTTGGGCCCAGGTGGAGGGCGGCAGTGCCAGGTGAACCGTTATGGCGGTGGCCAGGACCAGCACGGCCGTGGTGCCCTGTTGGCGCCAGGACCCGGCGACAAACAAGCCGCGCATGAAGAGCGAGATCACCAGGTCCAGCAGCAAGAGGACAAAGGCGGCCAGCAACAGCCAGGGCTTCAAGTCCAATTCGCTGGTTTCGTTATAGCTCGTCATCTGAACTTGGTTGGGCAGGTCGGCCAGGGGCGCCAGGCCCGCCTGACTGTCACCCATGTTGTGGGCAATGCGTTCTTCCTTGGTGCCGTAGTAGCCCGGCGGATGTTGCGGGCTGATGCCCCGCGTGCCGGCTGGCGGGTCCGACTCCTCCGCCGGTGCCGCTTGGGCGCCGGTGACCGTCGGCAAGGGTTGCACGAAGGGCGCGGGCGCGCCCAGGCGGCCCAGGCCGTCCATCACTTCAATGGGCTGCAGCACCTCGCCGCCCCGGCCGGCAACCCCTTGGCTGACCCCCAGGACCCGCTGCAGCATTTCCACGAAGAGGCCGGATAGAGGCAAATCGGACCACTCCGAATTGGCGTTTACATGAAACAACACCAGCCATCCCGCACCGTCTTGCGCCGCCGTGACCAAGGGGGTGCCGTCGCTCAGCGTGGCCCAGGTGTTGTTGGCCAACTCCAATGACGGTTCGGCCAAAACCTGGCGCTTCACCACCAGGTCGTCCGGCTGGGCCAGGTTGGCAAAGGGGCTGGTCGTTTCGAAAGGCGCCAGGCGGGCCGGCGAATCCCAGGTGAGCACTCCGCCCATGACCCGGTCGCCCCGGCGCAGCTTGGCGGGCAGGAGGGAATCCTCTTCCAACTGGGCCGCCAGGTCCGGGCCGGCAAAGCGCAGCAAAAGCCCGCCGTCGCGCACCCAATCCTCGATCAAAAGACGGTCCTCCGGGGTGAGGGGATTGGCGGCATCGGGCACCACCAAGATGGCTAAATCCCGCTCCAGCAATTGGGCGATGGAGCCCTTGCGCAATTCGGTAAAGGGCTCCAGAGCCCGGGTCAGGTAATAATCCTCGCTCAACAGGGGCTGGGCGGCCTCGGCGCCCTCTGTCGTCACCAGACCCACGGGGCGCCGCCGCCAGCGCTCATCAATCAGAAAACGGGCACCGGCCGTGTTTTCTCCCGCAATGGCCAGGACCGCGATGCGATTGCGCAGCTCCGCCGGCAGGTCCAAGGGCACGTCACCCGTGGTTTCGCCGTCGTCAAAGGACAGGGGGACCTGGGCGATCAAGCTGCCGTCCTCGTCATAGGCCTGCACAACAACCTCGCTGCTGCCCGCGCCGACGGGCCGCTCGACCTGCAGGGTCATGGCGCCCCCGAGCGTCACCGGCGGCAACAGCAGGTGGGGCAGCGCGGCGCTGGGATAGGTGTAGACCGTCACATCCCCCAGACCGCCCAGGGTTTCGGCAAGGGCCGTATCGGCCGCCTGGCCTTGCGCCGCGGCCAAGCCGTCGGACAGCCAGACCACGCCCGCCCGGCCGTCCAGCGTGAGCTCGGCCAGTCGCTCGGCCAGGCCGGCCCGGTCCGCCGGCCAGGGCTGGGGCGTGAGGGCGCTCAACACGCGGCGCGCCTCGTTGGCGGGCAGGGGGGTCAGGCTGGGCGCCTCGCTTTCCTCTGCCGCCGGGGCGGTCGGCAGGACCAAAACGTTGCGGCCTTCCCGCTCGGCCTGATTGATCAGTTGTTCGGCCTCTGCCATCTGGTTGGGCCAATAACGCGCGGCGCCCCAGCCGTTGTCCATGACGAGCACCAGCGGCCCGCTCCCGGCCAAGCGCTCGTTGGGGTTCCACAGCGGCTGGGACAGGCCCAGGATGATCAGCGCTACGATGGCCAGACGCATTAACAACAGCCACCAGGGCGTGGTCGCCGGCGTTTCCTCCGGCGCGGACAGGCCCGTCAGCAAGCGGATGGCCGGGAACTTGAACCGCCGCGGCGCTGGCGGCGTGAGCCGCAACAGCCACCAAATCACCGGCAGACCGATCAGGGCCGCGAGAATCCAAGGCTGGGCGAAGGCCATGAAACCGAGATTCCACATGGCGCTTACCAAGCCGTGCTGTGGCTAAGGGCGGTGAACAGGGCCAGCAGCGCCGTTTGCGCCGGATGGTCGCAGCGGTGGTAGCTGTAGCCCCAGCCCATGCGCCGGGTCATGGCCTGCAGGCCCGCCCGCTGGTGCAAAACCCGATGGGTGTAGTCGCTGCGCACGCTCTCCACCCGGGCCAGGAGCCAAGGGGCCTCGCCTTCCAAACCCTCGAATTGCACCCGGCCGCGATAAGGCAGGTCTTCCTCGGCGGGATCCAGGATCTGCAGCACGTGGCCGCGCAGGGCATTGCCCGCGTAGCTTTGCAGCACCTGCTCAATCTCTTCCAAGGGATCGAGGAAATCCCCCATGAAGACCACCTGGCCGTGGCGGGGCAGGGGCAGGGTCGGGGGCAAACTGGTCTCGCTATGGCCCGCGGCCTCGATTTCGTGGGCCAGGCGGGAGAGCACCGCCCGGCTGCTGGCGGGCCGGTCGCCCGTCCCCAACAGGGCCACGTGCTCGCCGCCGCGGATCAACAGATCCGCCAGCGCCAGGGTCAGCAAATCGGCGCGGGACCGTTTGTCCGGATGATCACGGTTAGAGCGCCACGACATGGAGGGCGAGGTGTCCCGCCAGATCCAGGTGGACTGGGCCGCTTCCCATTCCATCTCGCGCACAAAAACCCGATCGCGCTTGGCGGTTTGGCGCCAGTCGATGGATTGCGGCTGATCGCCCATGTCATAGGGCCTGAATTGCCAAAAGGTCTCGCCCTGGCCCACCCGCCGGCGGCCGTGCACGCCCTGCGCGACCGTGGAGGCCACCCGCTGGGCGGCGACCAGAAGGGGGGGCAGGCGCGCGGAAAGCTTTTCCGCACGCTGGCGCAGGGACAAGGCGCTCTCGCCGGCCATGGGCTACTCGAAGCGTTTCGTGAGGTGAGCGATGGCGCTGTCCAAGGTGATGCCATCGGCCCGGGCGGCGAAGTTCAGGTTCATGCGATGCCGCAGGACCGGCGCCGCCAGGGTCACCACGTCGTCGATGGAGGGCGCCAGGCGTCCGTCGATCAAGGCCCGGGCCCGCACCGCCAGCATCAGGGCCTGGCTGGCCCGGGGCCCCGGGCCCCAGGCGACGCTGTCGCGGATTTCCTGAATTTCGCTGCTGTCCGGCCGGCCGTTGCGCACCAGCTCCAAAATGGCGTCCACCACGGTCTCGCCGACGGGAATGCGCCGCACCAGCCGCTGGGCCGCCATCAACTCCTCCCCTTGCATGACCTGCAGGGCCTCGTTGGTGGCCGTGCCCGTGGTGGCGATCAGCATGTCCCGTTCCGCCTGCAAATCCGGATAGCCCACGTCGATTTGCAGCAAAAAGCGGTCCAGCTGGGCCTCCGGCAAGGGATAGGTGCCCTCCTGCTCCAGGGGGTTTTGCGTCGCCAGCACGTGGAAGGGACGGGGCAGGTCGTGGCTGTGTCCGGCCACGGTGACCCGGTGTTCCTGCATGGCCTGCAACAGGGCGGACTGGGTCCGCGGGCTGGCCCGGTTGATCTCGTCGGCCATCAACAGCTGGCAAAAAACCGGGCCGGGGACAAAGCGAAAGGAGCGCTGGCCCGCCTCGTTCTCTTCCAAGACCTCAGAGCCCAGGATGTCCGCCGGCATGAGGTCGGGTGTACACTGCACGCGCCGGTCTTCCAGGCCAAACACTTCCGCCAGGGTTTCCACCAGACGGGTCTTGGCCAGGCCCGGCACGCCGATCAGCAAGGCATGGCCCCCGGCCAAGAGCGCGATCAGGGTCTGATCCACCACCTCCTGCTGCCCAAATATCACCCGGCCGATGCTGTCGCGGACCTGGCGCAGACGCAGCCCCACGGAGTCGATTTCCGTTGCCAGATCGCTTGCGCTTGTTGATTCTGAGGGGAAAGGTGCTGTTGTGGTCGCCGTCGTGGTCAAGGGGAGCTCGCTTTCGTTTGTGCTGGATAGTCAGCGCCTCAAATTTGGCAACTTTATGAGTTCACTATTACTTCGTTGCCAGCTGCTGAGAAGGGCAGGTCATGACAAAAAAGTCGCCGAAACCCCATACTCCGTACAGTTCTATTGAAAAGATAGAGACTTCGGGGGGATTTGGCGAGTCGCTCGATGAGATTGACCTCAAGCCCGTTAACGATTTCGATTTTGTCATCGCCAAGGACGGCGAATGGTTCTATCGGGGCTCGCTGATTCAGCGCAAAGCCTTGGTAAAGCTGTTTTCCACCATCCTGCGCCGGGATGATGACGGTGGCTATTGGCTGCAAACGCCGGTGGAGCGGGCCCGTGTCAAGGTGGAAGACGCCCCTTTTATCGCGGTTGAAATTTTCGTGAAGCCGGGATCTTTGGAACCTTCGGTAGAGGGAACGCCGCCCCAGGCCATCGGATATCGCACCAATCTGGACGACGCGGGGGAGCTCAAATCGCCATCGGACCTGCGTGTCGCAAAAGGGCCTGCGGCCGGCGAGGGGCGCCCTTATGTTATGGTCAGGGACGGCTTGGAAGCCCTGGTGAGCCGGGCGGCTTTCTACCAGTTGGCGGACCTGGCGGTGGAAGCCCCGGTGCAAGGGTCCCGGGGCGCGGAGCAGAAAAGGTGCTATGGCGTGTGGAGCAATGGCGTGTTTTTTCCCCTGGAGGCCAAGGCGTAAAAGGGCCGCGTCCGATACGGGAGTAGTGGTGTGGGTGAGATCTTGACCGTGGATAAAGTGCTCGAGCGGCTGCAAAACGCCGGCGCGCCGGGCACCCGCACCTCGCCCAAAAGCCCCGTGGAGCTGAAGGCACAAGTTCCAAGCCCCGAGGGAACCCGCGGCGACTACGACCTGAATCCGGAGTTTTACAATCCCGACAGCAAGCTGCGCGGCGCCGCGGTCTTGGTGCCCTTGGTGCTGCGCGAGCCGGAGTTGACCGTTCTTTTGACCAAGCGCACCGATCACCTGCACCACCACCCGGGGCAAATTTCCTTTCCCGGCGGCCGCATCGACCCCCAGGACAGGGACGCCGAGGCGGCAGCGTTGCGGGAGACGGAGGAAGAGATCGGCCTTTCCCGCCTGCACATCAACCTTGTCGGCCGCTTGGATACCTATTTGACCCGCACGGGCTTCCGTATCACGCCGTTGGTGGGCGTGGTGCGACCGCCCTTCCACCTGAAACTGGATGCTTTCGAGGTGGCCGAGGTGCTCGAGGTGCCCTTGAGTTTGTTCCTGGCGCCCGGCAGTCGGGAGCGCCATAGCCGGGTTTTCGAAGGCAAGGAGCGGTATTTTTATGCTTATCCCTATGGCCGTCACTTTATTTGGGGCGCCACCGCGGGCATGTTGAACAACCTTGCCGAAGTCCTCGCCGATTAGGCCGTGGCCCGCCTAAACTGTCCTAAGAATGCCATGCCGCCGACCCTGAAACCGCAAGACTGGATGACCCGGCCCGCCAGCCTGGCCGTGCTTGCCGCCTTGCAGGCGGACGGCACGCAGGTGCGCTTCGTCGGCGGCTGCGTGCGCGATGGGCTGGTGGAGCGGCCGGTCAAGGACATCGACATCGCCACCCCCGATCGGCCCGAAAAGGTCATGGAAAAACTGCAAGCCGCCGGGCTGAAGGCGGTCCCCACGGGGATGGCGCACGGCACCGTCACCGCGATCGCCTTGGGCGAGCCCTTTGAGGTGACGACCCTACGCCAGGATGTGGCCTGCGACGGTCGCCACGCCCAGGTGGCCTTTACCGATGACTGGCAGGCCGATGCGGCGCGGCGGGATTTGACCATCAACGCCATGTCCTGCGCCCCAGACGGGACCCTATTCGACTATTTCGGCGGCCATGACGACCTGCGGAAGGGACGGGTACGCTTTGTGGGCGATCCGGTCACCCGCATCCGGGAGGACCGCCTGCGTCTGCTGCGCTTTTTCCGCTTCCATGCCTATTACGGGCGTGGCGCCATGGATGGCCCTGCCTTGCAGGCGGCCACGGACCTGGCGCCGGAGCTGGTGCATCTCTCGATGGAGCGGGTGCGGGACGAGGTGCTGCGCCTGCTGACTGCGCCCGACCCGATCCAGGTCTTGGACTTGATCGCGCGGCGTCAGATCCTAACGGCCGTCTTGCCGCCTTTTGCGCCGATGCAACGGATCCAGGGCTTGGTGGCCCTGAACCGGGAACTGGCTGTCGATAGCGATGCCCTGCTGCGCTTGGCCGCCCTGTTTCCGCCGCGGGACTACGCCGCCATCGGCGCGAAGCTCAAGCTCAGCAATGCGCAAAAGGCGCGCCTGCGCTACCTGGCCCATGGGGAGGCGCCTCTGCCGGCGGATCTGACGGAAAGCCTTTACCGGCTGGGCGAGGCGCCCGTCCGCGACCGCTGGCTGCTGCAATGGGCGGACACGGCCGAACCCACAACGCACCAAAAGGCCATCGAAGCCGGTTTGGCGCAGATCCGGAACTGGCGTCCCAAGGATTTGCCCGTTACGGGAGATGACGTCATGGCGCGGGGCGTCCCGCCGGGGCCGCGCGTGGGCGCGCTTTTGCGTGAGCTGGAGGATTGGTGGCTGGCGGGCCGTTTCACCGCCGATCGGGACGCCTGCCTGGCCCAGTTGGACCGGCTCCTGGCGCAAAATCGAGGTTCTTAGGGCCAGGCCGCCTCGGGCGGCAGGGACATCAAAATGGCTTCCACGTTGCCGCCGGTCTTCAGGCCGAACTGGGTGCCCCGGTCGTACAAGAGGTTAAACTCCGCGTAGCGGCCCCGCTTGACCAACTGGTGCTGCCGCTGCTCCGGAGTCCAGGGCTCTTCGTAGTGTTTGCCCACCAGCTCGGGATAGACCTGCAAAAAGGCCCGTCCCACGTCTTGTGTGAAGGCGAAGTCGGCCTCCCAGTCGCCACTGTCCAGGTAGTCGTAAAAAATCCCGCCCACGCCGCGGGGTTCCTTGCGGTGCGGCAGGTAAAAGTAATCGTCGCACCACTTCTTGAATTTTTCATAATACTCTGGATCATGGGCGTCGCAGGCCGCTTTCAAGGCGCCGTGGAAGGCGGCGGTATCGTCGTCGTTGGGATACATGGGCGTCAGGTCGCTGCCGCCGCCGAACCAGGCCTTGCTGGTCACGATATGGCGGGTGTTCATGTGCACGGCGGGCACCAGGGGTGAGCGCATGTGGGCCACCAGCGAAATGCCGCTGGCCCAAAATCGCGGATCCTCCTCGGCGCCGGGGATGCGTTTGGCGAATTCCGGCTCGAAGCGGCCGTGAACCGTGGAAACGTTAACACCCACCTTCTCAAACACGCGGCCCTTCATGATGGCCATCACGCCGCCGCCGCCGTCAGGCCGGTCCCAAGGGGTCCTGACGAATTGACCTGGCGCTACGTCGGAAAAACGCGTCGCGTTGGGCCCGGAAAGGGATTGCTCCAGCCCCTCGAAAGCGGCGCAGATTTGATCACGGAGGCTCTCGAACCAGGCGCGGGCCGCGTCTTTGCGTTGGTCTACCGTTTGTGTGTCGCTGGTTTGTGTCATGGCAAGGGCTCGCTTTTTTTGAGTTCGGTCAGCTTTTATGGCGCGGGAAAGCCATCGGTTTGGCGCAGGGCCTCTCCCACCACCATGGCTGCGGCTTGCGCCACGTTGATGGACCTCAGATCCGGGTGGAGAGGGATGCGCAGGCGGGCATGGGCGCTTTGATGCACCGCTTCGGGCACGCCGGCCGATTCCCGCCCCAGCATGAGGCGGTCATCCTTCGCAAACTCGAAGTGATGGTAGAGATCGGCGCCGTGAGTGGTCAAAAGGACCAGGCGTCCGGCCGATTGGGCCGTTTCCTGGCAATAGCTTTTCCAGGAGTTATGCCGCGTGAGGTCCAGATGATCCATGTAATCCATGGCGGCCCGGCGCAGGCGCTTGTCGTCCAACACAAATCCGCAAGGCTCGATGATGTCGACGGGAAGCCCCATGCAAGCCGCCAGGCGCATCATCGCGCCGCAGTTTTGCGGGATATCGGGCTGATACAAAACCAAGCGCATTCCCGTTCCGCGGGTGCTGAAAAGGCAAGGACGAGGGCCGTAACCAAAGTGTCAGCCGCCGAATTAGTGCGCCAAGCACCCGACCAAGGTCAAGTAAATGCTTGTTGCAGTTACCGATGAGAAGGGTGACCCCCATGGCCTTCCCGCTGAAATTTCTCATTGTGTATTGCGGCGGGCGCTTTGTGCCATGCCTCTGGTTTGTCATAAAAAACACCCGTTCAGGGCGCTAATTTAGTTGATGGGGCTTTGCCTTTCCCTTGGTTTTCATCTATACCCCTGCTCTTGATGACGTTATCTGGCGATCGCTGCGCTACCTTGCCCGAAAGATAGGGCTTTTGACGCCGAGCGGTTTGGCCTTTGGGCAAAATCGATCTAGGTTTCAAAGGTGAGGGGGGCTGTATCGGGCGATGCCGAGAGCAAAACTCTAATGGGGCTTTAGGGGAAGTAGCTATGGCGAATAGCGCAAATACCGCAGGAGAGCCGGAAGGCGGCACACGGCGGGATTTTTTGTATCTGACAGTAGGGGCCATGGGGGTCGTTGCCACCGGCGCGGCCGTTTGGCCGTTGGCGGATTCCATGAATCCGTCGGCCGAGGTCTTGGCTCTGGCGTCCACCGAGGTGGATCTCTCGCCGGTCGCCGAAGGACAGCGGATCTCCGTGTTCTGGCGCGGCAAACCGGTCTTTGTGGACCGGCGCACGGCCGAGCAAATCAAGGCGGCCGAAGAAGTGCCGATGGATGAATTGCCCGATCCCCAGTTGGACGAAGCCCGGGTGCAAAAGCCCGAATGGCTCGTGCTTGTCGGGGTCTGTACCCACTTGGGCTGTATTCCCCTGGGCCAAAAAACCGGCGAGCCGCGGGGCGAGTACGGAGGCTGGTTCTGCCCTTGCCACGGGTCCCACTACGATACCTCCGGCCGCATCCGCAAAGGTCCCGCGCCGCTGAATCTTGAAGTTCCACCTTACAGCTTCGTCGAAGACGAAGTGATTCTGATCGGTTAAGGGGGACTGAAAGCGATGATGAACCATCCCTTAGTGAAGTGGATCGACCACCGGCTCCCCATCATTACCTTGATGAACAAGGAGCTGAACGAGTATCCCACGCCGCGCAATCTGAACTATTGGTGGAACTTCGGTTCCCTGGCCGGCATCATTTTGGTGATCATGATCCTGACCGGGATCGTGCTGGCCATGCAGTATACGCCGCACAAGGATTACGCCTTTGATTCCGTCGAACGCATCATGCGCGACGTGAACTTCGGTTGGATGTTGCGGTATATCCACGCCAACGGCGCTTCCTTCTTCTTCATCGTGGTCTACATCCATATTTTCCGCGGGCTCTACTACGGCTCCTACAAGGCGCCCCGCGAATTGCTGTGGATGATCGGCGTGGTGATCCTGATCGTCATGATGGCCACCGCCTTCATGGGCTATGTGCTGCCTTGGGGCCAAATGAGCTTCTGGGGCGCCACGGTGATCACCAATCTGTTCTCCGCCGTGCCGGTGTTCGGCGAGGCCATCGTGACCTGGCTCTGGGGCGGTTTTTCGGTGGATAACGCCACCCTCAACCGCTTTTTTGCCCTGCATTACCTGCTGCCCTTCGTCTTGGTGGCCATCGTGGTGCTGCACCTTTGGGCCTTGCACCGCTTCGGCTCCAACAATCCCTTGGGCATCGACGCCAAGGGGCCCCAGGACAAGATCCCCTTCAATCCTTATTACACCATCAAGGATGCCTTCGGCCTTGGGGTCTGCCTGATCTTTTTTGCCTGGTTCGTGTTTTTCGCGCCCAACTACCTGGGGCACCCGGACAACTACATCCCGGCCAACCCCCTCTCGACCCCGGCGCACATCGTGCCTGAATGGTACTTCCTGCCGTTCTACGCGATCCTGCGCTCCATTGATAACAAGCTGTTGGGCGTGGTGGCCATGTTCGCCTCGATCTTCGTCCTGTTCATCCTGCCCTGGCTCGACCGTTCGCCGGTGCGCAGCGGCAAGTTCCGGCCGATCTTCAAGTTGTTCTTCTGGGTGCTGGTGCTGGACTGCATCGTCTTGGGCATCTGTGGCGCCAAGCCGGCGGAAGGTAAATGGCTCTATATCAGTCGTATCGGCACCTTCTGGTACTTCCTGCACTTCTTCGTGATCATCCCGCTGCTGGGCATTTTGGAGCGACCTAGACCCTTGCCCGCGTCCATAAGCGAACCGGTCCTCAAGGCACCGGCAGAGTAGGGGGAGAGAAGATGAAAAAACTGATCGTGCCCGCCTTTGCCGCGGCCCTGACCCTTGGCCTCTCCCTCGCCCCCAGCCAGCAAGCCGTGGCGGCGGAGGGGGTGGCCGTACCCCAGCAGAAATGGTCCTTTGACGGTCCTTTCGGCCACTATGACAAGATGGAACTGCAGCGTGGTTTCCAGGTCTTTCGTGAAGTCTGTGCCAGCTGCCATGGCCTGAAGTACATCGCCTTCCGGGATTTGGCCGGGCTTGGTTATTCCCCCGAGGAAATCAAGCAGATGGCCGAGGACTATACCATCACCGACGGGCCCGGTGACGACGGCGAGATGTTCGACCGCCCGGGTAAGGCCTCGGATCGCTATCCGGATCCCTTCCCCAACGACAAGGCGGCCGCGGCCTCCAACGGGGGGGCGATCCCGCCGGATTTGTCCTTGATGGCCAAAGCACGTCCGGATGGGGCGAACTATCTCTATGCTCTGATGACCGGTTATGAAGATCCCCCGGCGGATTTCGATCTGCTGGAAGGCCTGCACTACAACGCCTATTTCCCCGGGCATCAGATCGCCATGCCGTCGCCTCTGTTTGAAGACGGTGTGACTTATGGGGACGAGACTCCGGCGACCGTGGATCAAATGGCCCATGACGTGACCGCCTTCCTCATGTGGGCGGCCGAGCCCAAGATGGAAGAGCGCAAGGAAACCGGTATCAAGGTCCTGATCTTCCTGGTGATTTTCACCGTGCTGCTTTACGCGGCAAAACGGCGGGTCTGGCGGGACATCCACTGAGACCTCAAGCCGCCGTGCTGATCCCAAGGGGGCCGTCCTTTGCTGGACGGCCCCTTTTCATTTGCTCCGGCAGCGGTCAGAATTGAGCGAACCTTGAGGCAGAACCCGAATACGAGGGATCTATGACCAGCGAGCAGCAGCACCCGGTGATCGGCATCATCGGCGGCAGTGGCCTTTATGACATCGACGGTCTGACCGACCTGGAATGGCGCCCTGTCGACTCCCCTTTCGGGGAGCCCTCCGACGCCATTTTGTTTGGCCGTCTGCAGGATCAAAAAGTGTTGTTTTTGCCCCGGCACGGGCGCGGTCACCGGGTGCCGCCCACCCAGGTGAACTACCGCGCCAACATCGATGCCCTGAAGCGGGCCGGCGCCACGGAGATCCTCTCTCTCAGCGCCGTCGGCTCCTTGAAGGAGGAATTGCCGCCGGGGAGCTTTGTCTTGGTGGACCAATTCATCGATCGCACCTTCGCCCGGGAGAAGTCCTTTTTCGGCCCCGGCATGGTGGCCCATGTCTCGGTCGCCGACCCCGTCTGCGGCCGCCTGGGCGAGCGTTTGGCGGCGGCGGCCGCGGCCTTGGACATGCCCATGACCTTGGGCGGTACCTATCTGGCCATGGAAGGGCCGCAGTTTTCCAGCAAGGCCGAATCCGCCCTCTACCGCTCCTGGGGCTGCGACGTGATCGGCATGACCAATATGCCCGAGGCCAAGCTGGCCCGGGAGGCCGAGCTTTGTTATGCCACCGTGGCCATGGTCACCGACTACGATTGCTGGCATCCGCACCACGACGACGTGACGGTGCAGCAGATCATCGAAACCCTGATGGCCAACGCGGCCAAGGCCAAGGCCTTGGTGGCCGAGGTGATCCCCCGTTTGGCCGGACCCCGGCCCTATTGTGAAGTGGGCTGCCAGCAGGTTTTGGACACGGCCCTGATCACCGCGCCGGAGGCCCGCGACCCGGAAATGGCCATCAAGCTCCATGCCATTCTGGAGCGGGTGCAGAGCAAGGGGTAAGCACCTTGGCATTGGCTGAGACGGCAAGAACGAGGATGTCATGGACGTAGACGGTCAGCCGACCCGCAGCATCGCCCTGGCCGATGACGGCTGGGGGGTGGAAATCATCGATCAAACCAAGTTGCCCCATCGCTTCGAAAAGGTCCGTTTGGAGGATTGGCAAGGGGCGGCCCACGCCATCAAGGCCATGCTGGTGCGCGGCGCGCCCTTGATCGGGGCGACGGCGGCCTATGGCATGGCCCTGGCCATGCGCGACGACCCTTCGGAAGACTCCCGCGCTGCGGTGCACGACGCGCTCCTGGCGACCCGGCCCACGGCGGTGAACCTGCGCTGGGCCTTGGACCGCCTGGCGGACCGGCTGGCGCCCCTGGCCCCGGCGGACCGCATGGCGGCGGCCTACGCCCTGGCCACGGAGATCGCCGACGAGGATGTGGCCCTCTGCCGCTCGATCGGCGAAAACGGCCTGAAGCTCATCGAGATCGCCGCCGATCGCAAGGAAGCCGGCACGCCGGTGAACCTGCTCACCCATTGCAACGCGGGCTGGCTGGCCACGGTGGATTGGGGCACCGCCTTGGCGCCCATCTACATGGCCCACAACGCCGGCATCTCTGTGCATATCTGGGTCGATGAGACCCGCCCCCGCAACCAGGGCGCCGGCCTGACCGCTTGGGAACTGGGGCGGCACGGCGTGCCCCACACGGTGGTGGTGGACAATGCCGGGGGCCATCTCATGCAGCATGGCCAGGTGGATCTCTGCATCACCGGGACCGACCGCACCACCGCCCATGGGGACGTGTGCAACAAGATCGGCACCTACTTGAAGGCGCTGGCGGCCGAGGCCAACGGCGTCCCCTTCTACGTGGCCTTGCCCGGCCCCACTATTGATTGGCGCATCGGCGACGGCGTGCGGGAGATCCCTATCGAGCAACGGGGCGGCGACGAGGTCAGCAAGGTGTCAGGGCTCACCGATGACGGCCGCCTGGCCGAAGTAACCGTCACGCCGCCGGGCAGCACGGTGGCCAACTACGCTTTCGACGTGACCCCGGCCAAGCTGGTCAGCGGCTTGATCACCGAACGGGGGATTTGTCCCGCCTCCCGCGAAGGCCTGCTGGGCCTCTATCCCGAACAGCGGGACACCGCCGCTTAGCGGGTCCGGGCAGCGTCAGACGGGGGCCTGCCCCTATTTTTGCCGCTTCAGTTCCTCGCAGGCCGCCAGCTGGCTGAATTGGCTCACCCGCACATAACAGCCGTTGAAGGTGTCTTGATCGGTCAGACGTCCTTCCACGAAGCCGGCGGGCTCGGACCACCAGATGGTGCCCTCGTCGGTAATCACGCCGACCACCGGCCGGGTATGATCGGACATGGAGATGGTGCCGGCGAAGCGCCGGTCCTCTTGCGCGTCGATCACCAGCGTGATCTCCACCGAAGAAAAGTGAGCCTTCTTTTCCGAGCCCGGCGAGGTGACGAAGACGCCTTCGCCCTTGCCCACCCAGGTGCCGCGCAGATCCGGATAGCTCTCCTGGGCCCAGGCGCCGCTGGTCAGGACCAAGCCCAGCGCGGACAAAAAGTAAAATAGGACTCGCATGATGGCCTCCCTCGGTTTTTGGATCGGGTGATCCATGACGGTACCCGTTCATCATAGGAAGGCCGCGCCCGTTTTCCCAGGGATTTGCCATGGTATGGCCTGCCGAAAGGGGCGGATCGCGGGACGGATCGATGACCGCCTTATTCGACGACGGCTTGGTCGATCAGCAAGGCTGCGGCTTTTTTCGCCTGGGTGGCGGCCGGGGCTTGCCGGTTCACTTGCTTGGTGACGATGGCGCCGTCACTGAGGAGCATCAATTGGGCCGCCAGTTCCCCCGGCTTACCGGCGCCGGCTTGCTGGGCCAATTGGCGTAACTCCTCATAAAGGAGTTGCTTGTGGCTGGCGGCCTTGGCGTGCACGGGATCGGCGGGGTCGGGAAACTCGGCCGCCGCGTTGATGAACAAGCAGCCGTTAAAATCCTCCCGGTTGAACCACTCTTCCAGCGCGTCGAAGAGAGCCAGCATCTTTT
>JANQKX010000650.1 GCA_028280915.1 Kiloniellaceae bacterium | reverse complement strand
AAAGGCGGGCGGCTGATTTTGCGGCTCGCCCAGGGACAGCATCACGGGCGATCCGTCCGGCAAGGGCGACGGCCCCGGCGACGTGTCGGCCAACAGCCGGTTCAATCGGCCAAAAGGGTAAAAGGCTTGGAGGTCCTGGCGGTGAAGCATGCGCGGCAGATAAAAACAGGGCTCGGGCCCAATGATCATGAAAAACCCGAGCGCTTTGAAGCACTTACAGTAATCGTGGGCGCAAAACGACTCGGGCAGCGGTCAGTCTCAGAAAGAGTCTAACCGCTGCCCGAGCGTGGAACAAGGGCCGCAGATCCGGAACCTTACCCGATGGTTTGGGAACCCCGACCAAACTCCGGATAAGCCTCCAGTCCCAACTCCGCCCGGTCCAACCCCAGCGCCTCGTCGTCGTCGCTGGCCCGCAGACCGATGGTCACCTTCAAGATTCCCCAGACGATACCGCTGCTCACCACCACGAAGGCGCCCACGGCGATGATGCCGGTCAGCTGGGCAACCAGGCTACCACCGCCAAAAAACGCGACCGCCAAGGTCCCCCAGATGCCCGCCACCAGGTGAACCGGAATGGCGCCTACCACGTCGTCGATTTTCAGCTTATCGAGCACGGGCACGGTCACAACGGCCAGGATACCGCCGATCGCGCCGATGATGATGGACAGGAAGTGGTTGTCCAGATCGGGCCCGGCGGTGATGGCCACCAGGCCGGCCAGGGCGCCGTTCAGGGACATGGTCAGGTCGATCTTTTTGAACATCAACTGGGTCACGGCCATGGCCGCCACCACGCCGCCGGCTGCCGCCAGGTTGGTGTTCACATAGACGATGGCCATGGCGGTGGCATCCAAGGCCGAGCCCAAGGCCAACTGGGAGCCGCCGTTAAAGCCGAACCAGCCCATCCACAGGATGAAGGTGCCCAAGGTGGCCAGGGGCAGATTGGCGCCCGGCAGGGGATGAACCCGGCCGTTTTCGCCATACTTGCCCTTGCGCGGCCCCAACAAAAGGGCGCCCACCAAGGCGGCCCAGCCGCCCACGGAGTGCACGATGGTCGAGCCGGCGAAGTCCGAGAAGCCCAACTCGAAGAGAAAGCCTTCTCCCCAGCTCCAAGAGCCCTGGATCGGATAAATGAAGGCCGCCAGGATTGCCACGAAAATCAGAAACGGCCACACCTTGATACGCTCGGCCAAGGTGCCGGAGACGATGGACGCCGTGGTCGCCACGAATACCATCTGGAAGAACCAGTCCGACATCACCGAATAGCCATCGCCGAAGGAGGCTTCTACCTGCTCCAACGTTGGAGATTCGGCCGCCAATAGCGCCAACTCCGGCTCGGAACTGCCGTATCCCAGAGAAAATGAACCAATAAACGCATTGGTGGCATCGCCATACATCAGGTTATAGCCGATGATGTAAAAGGCGATCCCCGCGATGGAATAAAGTGCGATGTTTTTCAAGCAGATGGCGGCGGTGTTCTTGCTGCGCACCAGGCCAGATTCCAACATGGCGAAACCGGCCGCCATGAACATCACCAACACGCCATGGATCAAAAACGAGAACGTATTGAAGACAAAAGCCGTCTCAGGATCGACCGCCGCGGCTGCGGGCGTCGCCATGATTGGGAGCATCAGTATGGTCGTAACGCCCGCCGTCAGTTTCCTTATCATTTTCACCTCTTCCCTCTCTGGCAATGGCGCCCGGCACAACCCCTGCCGAGCTTTTGGCGGGGAGATTTCAAGTTCCGTGCCAAAATGCTGCACTGCGAAAGAATCGGCGAAACCCATGGTGTTCTGAGCGTGGTCAACACCATTGCATAGGGCCAAAATGCTTATTTTTTTATCACGGATAAGGAATTGCTCAAAAATTAGGCGATCTTTTCGACCGCGAAGCGACTGGACAGGGCAGCGGGAAAGGAGGATCTTCCGCTAAGCAAACCTTTTGCCGGAGAATGCGACAGATGGCCAAAATCCACACCCAGGTGATCGTGGTCGGCGGCGGCATGGTCGGCTTGACCATGGGCCTTGCGCTGACCGAAGCCGGCCTTTCCGTGGTGGTGATCGACCGGGAAGATCCGAAGGTTGCCCTGGACCAGGGCTTTGACGGCCGGGCCTCGGCCATCGCCCGGGGCTCGAAGCAAATCCTGGACGGCATCGGCCTCTGGCCGGCCCTGGCAGCGGAAGCGGCCCCCATCACGGACATCCGGGTGACCGACGGCACCCGGGCACCCCGAGGCGGCTTGGGCCGCGCGTCCGCCTTGTTTCTGCATTATGACTGCGAGGACGTGGACGGCGCGCCCCTGGGTTACATCGTGGAAAACCAGAACCTGCGGCGGGCCTTGGCGGAGAAGGCCGCCCGGCAGGATCACTTGATCCTTTTGGCCCCGGCCCAGGCGGCCCGGGTCACCCGCGCAAGCGGCAAGGTCACGGTTGACACCGACGGTGGCCAGGAAATCTCCGCCAGCTTGCTGGTGGCGGCCGACGGCCGGGCTTCGCCCCTGCGCGGCGACGCGGGCATTGCCCTGGACCACTGGGATTATCCCCAGAACGGGATCGTCTGTACCGTGTGGCACGACCTGCCCCATGACAACGTGGCTCACGAGCACTTCCTTCCTGCCGGCCCCTTTGCCCTGCTGCCTCTCACCGACCGCACCCTTCCTGACGGCGAAGGCGCCGGGCCGGGCGGCGCCCGCCACCGCTCCTCCCTGGTGTGGACCGAACGCCGGGACCTGGTTCAGGACATGATGGCGCTGGACGACGCGGCCTTCGCCCAGGAACTGACCCGTCGTTTCGGCGACAGTCTGGGCGGGCTCCGAGTCGCGGGCAAACGCTGGACCTATCCCCTGGCGCTGCAGCACGCGAAGCGCTATGGCGATCAGCGCCTGGCTCTGATCGGCGACGCGGCCCATCTGATCCACCCCATCGCCGGGCAAGGACTCAATTTGGGCCTGCGCGACGTGGCGGCCCTGGCTGAAAGCATCGTCGACGCCCAACGGCTGGGCCTGGACACCGGCAGCCCCCAGGTGATTGCCCGCTACGAGCGCTGGCGCCGCTTTGACAATGTCTCCTTGATCGTGGCCACCGACGCCCTCAACCGGCTGTTTTCCAACGACCTGCCGCCCTTGCGCCTGGCCCGGGATCTGGGCCTGGCCATGGTCAATCAAGCCCCGCCCCTCAAGCGCCTTTTCATGCGCCACGCCATGGGCCTCCTGGGCGACTTGCCCCGCCTGGCCCGCGGCGAGCGCCTTTAGGCGGCTCGCCCCCACGGGGCAATACTTGAGTGCCCTTAGGCGCGCCAGCTTAGTACGGCAGGGGCGAGACGCCGATCACCATTTGATGCAAGTGCATGAAGGCCAAAAAGACAATCACGCCGGCGAGCGGGCGCCACCAGCCGATGCCGCGCCAGTCGATCGTCGTACGTTTCGCCACAACCGCGGCCAAGGGCACCACGCTGGTGGTCAACTTGATCGGCCCCCAGGCCGCCCCCAAGCTCCGTTCCCGGCGCAAGTCGATATGCCACATACCACCAAAGCACAGGATCAAGAGGCTAAGCAGCAGGATGACCGTGGCCAAATCCCCATTTACCAAGAGATGACTGAGCGCCCAGAGCGCCACGCCCCACAAAAAGGGGTGGCGGGTGATGGTCTGAATGCCCCGCACCGGCGCCGCGACCGAATCGGAGACCAATTTCTCGCCGCCCACCGCCGTGGGACTGGGCGTGGTGAGGCCAGCGACAAAGAGGATCAGCGCGAAGGGCATCACCACGATGGGCACCCAATGGGTCCAGCCGGGCACCACCCAGAGCTCTTCATAGGGCGCGCTATTGTAGGCGACCAGCAGCCAGATCAAGCTGGCCAAGGCGACCACGGCATAAAGCACGCGAAAGCCCTCGACGGTCAGCCGCGCGATTAAAACCTGCCGCACGGGTAAACTGGATAAAAGAAAATGCGCGCCCACGAAAACCACGGCCGCGGCGATCAAACCGTCGAATGAACCCGTCATAGGCTCCGCCCCTCCCTACAACTCCATTGCGGCCCTTTTTACAGATTCCGCAAACGCAAATCCATCCCTTCAAATCCATGCCTTCACGGCGGCAAGCCTATCGCCAAGCCCGCGCCGCCGTGCTAAGCAACCCGCCTTCTCGATATGGAACGCAAAAATGATCCCCTCCCCCGAACCCCACGGCCCGCCCGAAAATCCGGATGACCCCTCGGCCGATGACACCGCCACCGACGACCCCATCGCGGCGGCCATCCTGAGTTATCTGGAAGAACGGGAGGCGGGCACCGCCGTCGATCCCCAAATCGTCGCCCGCGCCGTCGCCGACAGCCGGGCCAAAAAAGGCGACCCGACCGATCTGTGGCGCCGCTACCTGCCGGCCGTGCGACAGCAGGCCTTGCATCTAGCCCGGCACAACCGCCTGGTCATCCTGCGCAAAGGCAAACCCGCCGACCCCCATGCCCCCATCAAGGGCTTGATCAAGCTGACCTTGCCTGCGAGCTAACCCCCAACAAAACCTGCGCACCGAACGCTTGAGGCGCCGCCCCTAGCCGCTGCGGTTGATCAGTTCCTGGCCGTTGTGGATCAGGCGCGACGACCAGGGGACGGGGTTGCGCAGGGCATGGTGGGCCATGCAGGCGTTTTCGGCTTCGTCCAAGAGGTCACGGATGCGCTCGGGCGGCTCGGGGCTGTCGATGATCACGTGGGTCTCGATGGCCTCCGTTTCCCCCTCGGTGGTGTGGCCCAGCTCGCGCATGGTGCCCAGGTTGGTCTTGAAGCGCAGGCGCTGCTCCAGCTTCAAGGAGGTGATCTTGATCTTGCGGGCGGTATAAATGTCGGTCAGATGGGTCATCAGGCAAAAACCGATCCCGGCGCAGAAGAAGGCCAGCGGCGGCGGCGCGGTGTCGTCGCCCACGGGGATCTGTTCGTCACAGTAGAGCTTGACAGGGGAAAAGCCGGGGATGTTGACCTGGACCAGGCCCGATTTTTGCTGCCGGTCGTGGGCCTCGGCCGTCAGGTTCACCTCGAAATGCAACGGCTCGGGCGGGCGCGATTTTTTGAAGGGGCCGGGGTCGTATTGGCTGGGCTCGGGCAACTTTGAGGCCAAGTCGCCCACGTGAAAAAACTTCTCGCTCATAAAACACCTCCGAATGGGGAACGGCCGTGACCGCAGGGTGGCGTGAGTTTATCGCGCCTCTCCGCGCGGCAACAGGGCCCCTTTCCGAAGTGCATGCCGGGCTGACGGCTACCCCACCGACGCCGCCTGGTCCGATTCCAAAAAACCGACCTTGAACATGCAAGTATTTTTGGCCCGCACCACATCATTGCCGTGCTGGTTCACCGCCCGCCATTCGTAGTGCACGGTGCCCCGGCTGCCGCCCTTGGAGAACCGTTTTTCCTTCAAGGCGACTTCCACGTGGATGGTATCGCCGATGTGGACCGGCGCCACGAACCGCAGTTCGTCCGTCCCCAGAAAGGCCACCACGTCCTCCAGAATACCCGATGTTTCCATCAGGCCGACCGCCACGGAAAAGGTCAGAACACCCGGCGCCAGCCGCCGGTCCCACCCCTTCGCGTGGGCCGCGCCGTCAGACAAAAACATGGGCAGCTTGTTTTCCGTTATGGCGCAGAAAAGCTCCTGCTCGCTCTGCGTGATCACCTTGGCCGCGGTTTTGAACGTCGCGCCGATTTCCGACTGGGACAGGGTCTTGGCCATAATGCCACCTCTTTATCTGTATTGATGGAAGGGACGGGACGCCCCTTCGGCGACGATCACTTAGGAAAGGGGTTCCACCTTGATGACCGAGGAAACGGAATTGGCGATGAAGCAAAGCTTATGGGCCTTGATGTGCATTTTTTCTAACTCCGCCTGTGTCACCGTAAAGCCGCTGTCAAATCTCACCCGCGGCCGCAATGTGATTTCCGTAACGGCCATGCGTCCGGCCTGGGTTTTCCCCAACGCAGCCACCGCATGGTCGAGGTAGCTGGCAACGGGCCACTGGGCCCGCGCGGCGAGGGACAGGAAGGTCATCATGTGACAGCTGCTGAGGGCCGCGGCGAGGGACTGTTCCGGATTGGCGGATTCGGGATCGCCGCCCCAATCGGGCGCCGCATCGGCGCGAATGGAACAGTTGTCATTGAAATAAATGTCGTGACCCGTTTGATACTGCCCCACGGCCAGCTCCGGCGTACTGCGTTGCCAGCTGAGATCGATCGACAATTCTGCCATTGGCTGTTCCTTTCCCTACTCGGCTCGAAAGAACGTTTGGAACCTAACGGGCGGCCAATTCAGCAACCAATCGAATTTGCTCAGAAACACATAGTATTTTTGCATATCACTTGATATTTCTCTTGGAATCCGGATATGAAGTGCGGCAGGGTGATCCCGATGAATCAACGACAGCTGGAAGCCTTCCGCGCCACCATGCGCAGCGGGTCGATCACCACGGCCTCGGAGTTGCTGCACATCTCCCAGCCCAGCGTCAGCCGTTTGATCGCGGATCTGGAGCGCTCCGTCGGCTTTCCATTGTTCTTGCGCACCGGCCGGGGGCTGACCGCGACCGTGGAAGCCAAGACCTTCTACCAAGCGGTGGAAGGCATGTTCGTGGGGATCGATCGTCTAAGGGACCTGGCCGACACCATTCGGGCCTCGACCGGCGGGGTCATCACCATCGGCGTCATTCAATCCGTCGCCTCCATCGAACTGCCCCAGGCCATTGCCGCCATGTACCGGCGCCACGGCGACATTCGTTTCATGATCCACACCCGAAACACGCCGCCGATCCTGGACGCCGTGCAAATGGGGCAGTTCGACATGGGGATCGTCGGCCGCCAGCCACCCTACGAGGGGGTGGAGGTGCTGTACCAGACCTCGGCCCCTTATGTCTGCCTCATGCCCGAGGAGCATCCCTTGATCGGCGGGCCGGGTCCCGTCGATCTGGAGGATCTGGCTGAACAAGAGACCTTCGTCACCTTCGGCGGGTCCTTTCCTGACGAAATGATGGGCATGGCAGAAGATTTGTCCAGCCGCCTGCGGGCAAAATCCAGGCTATCCGCCGCCAACATGCCCTTGGCCACCTCGCTGGTCCGGGAAATCGGTGTTTTCGCCATCGTCGACCCCTTTTCCGCCGAGCAGGCCGTGAGAATGGGTGGTGTGGCTTTCCGCCCCATCAAGCAGCGCCTCAACTACCACATCGCGGTCATTCACCAGGGGCGGGAAAAGTTGACCCGCCAGGCCATCGAATGCGCCGATGTAATCGTGGACCAACTTGCCCAGCGCGTTTTACTTGCTCAAGGGGCCGTTGGACCATAGCCACCCGGGCGGGCGGGTTCGGGAGCCCTTCTGGCCCAAATGAACTGGAAAAACACACATACAACTCTCTCATCCCCGGTGGCCGGCACATAGAAAAAACGGATCCGCCCCCAAGTCTTTTGAATTTGCCGAATGGAACTGTCCGGGTCTATCGTGGCCTCGGTGATGTCCAGTAGTTCGATGCCGGCAGCTCGAAGTTTGGGCAGCGGGAAAATCTGACGGAGCGCGGCTCAATCATGCCTGAAACACAGTCTGAAACACAAAAAGTGCGCGGTGGTGCTCTGCTGGCCCGGGCCTTGAAGGAAAAGGGCGTGGACCACGTCTTCACCCTGTCCGGCGGTTTTTGCAACCCGGCGCTGGAAGGCTTCATGGAGTGCCAAATGCCGGTGATCAACGCGCCCCACGAACAGGTGGCCGGGCACCTGGCCGACGGCCACACCCGCATTACCCGCAAGCCAGCGGTCTGCCTGGTGGGGCCGGAGGGCTTCGCCAACGCGGTGCCGGCCATGCTGGAGGCACAAGGGGAACGGGCGCCGGTGATTTTCGTCACCGGCTCATCCACGCT
The DNA here is from genome assembly GCA_028280915.1 of Kiloniellaceae bacterium. Lineage (GTDB taxonomy): Bacteria > Pseudomonadota > Alphaproteobacteria > Kiloniellales > Kiloniellaceae > JANQKX01. Next base: position 5,418 of record JANQKX010000650.1, on the reverse strand, counting down.
GAAGCGTCAGGGCGCCGGGGGCTTTAAGGAGATCGACGACGTGGCCATCGCCGCGCCCCTGGTGAAATATTCCGCGCAGATCACCGACGGCGAGCGCATCGGGGAATTCGTGGACCGGGCCTGGACCGCGGCGACGACGGGCTATCCGGGCCCGGTCCATCTCAGCCTGCCGGTGGATGTGATGTTTTCCTCCTTTCCCGAAGACGCCGGGCGTCGGGAGCGGCCCTTTTCCCGCGGCCCCAAGCCCCTGCCCCGGGCCTGGCCCGACCCCAGCGCCCTGGCGGAGATCCGGCGCCTGCTGGAAAGCGCCCAACGCCCGGTCATCATCGGGGGACACGGCGTTTGGTGGTCGGGCGCGGAAAAAGTTCTGGAGGCGGTGGGCACCAAGTTGCGCCTGCCCATTTTCAACGTGCCCTATCACCAAAAACTTCTGGGCGAGGACTGCGCGGCCTACATGGGCCTGGCGGATTTTCATCAGTATCACCCCGCCAAACAGGCCATTCACGAAGCCGATGTGGTGCTCATGATCGGCGGGCGCCTGGACAATCAGATGAACTTCGGCAACCCGCCTTTTTTTCCGGCAGACACCAAGCTTGTCTGCATCAACGGCAGCCACGAAGAGCTGGAATACAACCGGGCCGCCGACCACCTCCTGCTGTCCGACCCGGGCGCCTTCCTGACCAGCTTGATGGATATGGCGCCGCGCTGGCAAGGTTGGTTCGAGCTGCAGCGGCAGCGCCGCCAAGAATGGGTCGAGTCCTGGCTGGCCCATATCGCCGCGGAAACCGAGGCCGATGAAGCGGCCGGCCGCAAGATGCACCCCCTCCAGCTTTCCCTGGACGTGCAAGCGGAAATGGGCGACGAGGACTGGCTGATCTTCGACGGGGGCAATACCCATTTCTGGTCCGAGATCGCCGTGAACCTGACCGGCTGGCAGGGCAAGAAGCTGGGCGGCATCATGCACCCGGGCAACTACAGCCTCTTGGGCGTGGGCGTTTCCTTCGGCATCTCCGCCAAGGCCATCCATCCGGACAAGAACGTGGTGGTGATCAGCGGCGACGGCGCCTTTTTGTCGGGCGGGCTCTCCATCGAGGCCGCTTTCCAGGAAGGCCTGCCCATCGTGGTGGTCATCGACAACAACGGCGGCCTGGATTGCATCAGCCAGCAGCAGGAGCGCCTCTTCGAAAGCGGCCAGCATTTCGCCACCGACTTCCGCGACATTCCCTTCCACAGCATGTTCGAAGGCCTGGGCGGCCACGGCGAGCTGGTGGAACGGCGCGCGGAGCTAGCGCCGGCCCTGCGCCGGGCCATGGCCAGCGGCAAGACCGCCTGCGTGAACGTGAAATGCCGGGGGGTGATCAGCCCCATCGTGGCGGCCACCTCGGACAAACGGGACAAGGCATCGATCGAATAATGGCCACCATCACCACCCATGTGCTCAACGCCGTGGACGGCAGTCATGCCGGCGGTATCCCCGTACGGCTGGTGCACTTGACCACGGGACGGGAGATGTTTGCCACCCAAACAGACCCGGGCGGCCGCCTCAGCCAAGAAGTGGATCTGTCGAACTGCGCGCCCGATGACCGTTTTGAGCTCACCCTCACCACCAGTCCTTACTGGCAACAACAGGGTTGCGGGGACATCATGATTCAGATCATGACGGAAGTAGTGCTGCGCTTTACCATGCCCGACCCGGACGCGCGCTATCATATGCCCGTGGTCTTGTCGCCCAACAGCTACACCACTTGGTGGTCCGCCCCCGAATGACGGAGACCTCCACATGACGGAGACCTTTTAATGGCCGACGGCCTGAACATGTCGAACCGGATCCGCCGCACACCCTATACCGAGCAGGTGATCGCCGCCGGCGTCCGGGGGTTTTCGGTGGTCAACCACATGCTCTTGCCCAAGGCCTTCCAAGCCACGATCCAGGAGGATTATTGGCATCTGCGCGAACACGTGCAGCTGTGGGACGTTTCTTGCCAGCGCCAGGTGCAGATCCAAGGCCCCGACGCGGCCCGTTTGGTGCAGTGGATGACCCCCCGGGACATTTCCCGCGCCGCTGTCGGGGATTGTTTATATGTCCCCATAATCAACGATGCCGGGGGCATGATCAACGATCCCGTGCTCCTGAAGCTCGCCGACGACCGCTTTTGGCTCTCCATTTCCGACAGCGACCTTCTGCTTTACGCCAAGGGACTCGCCATCGGCGGCGGCCTGACGGTGACCGTCGACGAGCCGGACGTGGCGCCCCTGGCGGTGCAGGGCCCCAAGGCCGAAGACCTGCTGGCGGCGCTTTTCGGCGAGCATCTGCACCGCATACGGTTTTTTAAGTTCGGCTGGATCGACTTTTTGGGCACCCGTCAGCTCATCGCCCGCTCCGGCTATTCCCGCCAGGGCGGCTTTGAAATCTATCTCGAGGGCGGCCATCTGGGCGGCGCCCTTTGGGAGACCATTTTCGAGGCCGGGCGACCCCACGACATCCGGCCCGGCTGCCCGAACTTGATCGAGCGGATCGAAGGGGGCCTGCTGTCCTACGGCTACGAGATGTCGCGGGCCACCAACCCCCTGGAGCTGGGACTGGGCAAGTTCTGCTCCCTGAACAGCCCGGCCGATTTCATCGGCAAGGCGGCCCTGCGGCGCATCGCCCAAGCCGGACTCGCTCGGCAAATGCGGGGCGTGCTCTTCGACGGCGGCCCCTGCCCCACCTGTTCCCAGCCCTGGCCGGTCTTGGCCGGGGACCAGCCGGTGGGCCAGATCACCTCGGCCGCCTGGTCGCCCCGCCTGGAACGCAACGTGGGCCTCTCCCTGATCGACCGGGCCTTTTGGCAAGCCGGGCAAGCGGTCACCGTCGCGAGCCAGGACGGTGAAAGCCGCCCGGGCGAGATCACAGACCTCCCTCTTTAGCACCTTAGCCGAAAGATGGACCTTTAGGGGACAGAACGAGAAATCGGCTTGGTCCGACGCCAGCCGTCGCTTAGTCTGGGAACGAGCCGTCAAATGGCTCAAGGGGTTACTAGTGAACCGGGCAAAGCGGTTGGGGAGGCGACGCGATGACCAAGATGGCCAAGATCACGCTGCTGTGCGTCGTCTTCGTGGATTTGATCGGCCAAGGCCTGGTGTTTCCCATCATCAATACCTTGATCATGGACCCCGACGTAGCCTTCTTGCCCAAAAGCGTCGGCATGAACACCCGCCACTTCGACTACGGGTTGGTGATCGGGATCTTCTTCCTGTCCTGGTTCCTGGGCGTGGTCTACGTCTCCAAAGTATCCGATTCCATCGGCCGCAAGAACGCCCTTCTGATCTGCCTGGGCGGAGCGCTGGCGGGCTATGCCATTACCATCTTCGCCCTTTATGTGAATAGCCTGTGGCTGCTGATCCTAGGTCGGGCGATCACCGGCTTTACCGCCGGCAACCAGCCCATCGCCCAGGCGGCCATGATCGATGGCAGTACCGACGAGGCCGACCGGGACCAGAACATGGGCTACATCGTCACCGGCATCAGCGCGGGCCTGGTGGGCGGCCCGATCATCGGCGGCATGCTGTCCGACCCGGAACTGCTGGGCGGCCTAGCGAGCCTGAAGCTGCCGTTTTATGCCTCCTTTGTCATGGTGCTGATCACCACCATCATGGTGATCGTCTTTTTCCGCGATATCCGCACCGAACGCACGCCCTTCGTGTTCCGGCCCCGGGACATCACCGACAGCCTGTGGCGGGTGACCGAGCACCCCACGGTCCTGCGCATCATGCCGGTTTACGCCTTTTTCATGATCGCCAACGTGACCTTTTACATCTTCATCGACAACTATCTCACCAGCGCCTTCGGCTATGGGGTGATCGGCGGCAGCGTGGCCATGCTGGTGATCGGCGTGGCCCTGGCGACCAGCAGCACCTTCCTGGTCAAGCCCGTCCAGAAACGCCTGGACAAGCGCCGGATCATGGGAATCAGCCTGATCACCATGGTGGTCTGCGCGCTGGCCTTTGCCCTGATCCCCGTAGCCTTCTTGACCTTTATCCCGGTGTTCTTTTTCTACTTCCTCTTCGGCGTGGCCTATCCGACGGTGCTGGGCATCTTTTCCGGCAGCGTCAGCGAAGCGGACCAGGGCTGGGTCATGGGGGTCACCACGGCCACCTTCTGCCTGGCAGGCGGCATCACCTCCCTGGCCGGCGGCGGCCTCATGAGCCTGGATATCCGCTCGCCCTTTTACATCGCCACCGCATCGGCGGCGCTCGGCCTGCTCTTCATGCTCCTGACCTGGGGCACCCCCACTCTGCGCAAACTCCTCGCCCGCCCCGACAAATCGTAAACCGCCTCGATCATCAGTTCGAAACTCTCCAGCATGCGAGTAATTTCTCGCGCAAGATTAAATTTTTTCGTGTTAACGTTCCGGCTGAGTTTCCTAAGTTCGCGCAAAGGGGCGTTGCCGGCGTTGATAAATAGTCCGGCCACCCCTGCGGAAACTTGGGCACGTCGGAGCGGTGAAGGTGAAAGCGCGACTCAAGAAGCTGGTTGAATGGGGGAAGCGCGTTGCCATTCCCAAGGTAGCTAGGGCCTGGGCACACCGACAAGAGTGGGCTCAGCCGGTAAAACGATTCCTTTGGCTGATTCTTTGTTGGCTTAGCTGCGCATTACTTTGCCTGATTGTGGTCTGGCTGGCGACGTGGTCAATCTCCCCAGAGGGCTTGAGGTTTTGGTCCGGCCCCGGCGAGGACATTACGGTCACGCCTAGCGAGGTGTTGCGCAATCTGGGCCTCACGGCCTTGGGGGTGATCGGTCTGCCGCTCGCCATCTGGCGCTCCTTGGTGGCAGAGCGCAATGCTCGGGTGGCCGAGCGGAGCCACCAAAACGAACGCTATCAAACCGCCGCCAAGATGCTGGGCGACTCCATCCTCGCGGTACGATTGGGCGGCATCTACGCCCTGGACCGCCTGGCCCGGGAAAGCCCAAAAGAGTATCACATCACCGCGATGGAACTCTTCTGCGCCTTCGTCCGCAACCCACCCCATGAGGAGGCAGATACGGCAGCGGAGGCAATGGAGTCCACCCCCGAGGGGACGGATAAGCCCGGCAAGAAGGCGCAGGAGGAGCCCATACCGCTGCGCCAGGATATTCAAGAAATTGTTGAGAGAATACGAACTCGGTCCAAAACTGGCATTGAAATTGAGGATGCAAAATTCCGATTAAATCTGTTGGAGGCCAATCTAGGCAAGGCGAAACTTTTTCGAGCGAACCTCAGCGACGCAATACTCAGCAGGACAAACCTCAGCGGAGCGTTACTCACTATTGCGAATCTCTACAGAGCTTATCTCACTAAGGCAAACCTTAGCGGGACATTCCTAACCGGTGCAAACCTGAAAGAAGCGTTACCTTGACGAATCTCCTGTCGGATGTTGTTCATCTCTGTGTAGATGTTT
>JANQKX010000607.1 GCA_028280915.1 Kiloniellaceae bacterium | reverse complement strand
TGGAAAACGGCGAGTCCATCATGCTCGATACGGGCAGCACCACCGCCTATGTGGCCCAAAGCTTGGCGGAGCACCGCAACCTGACCATCGTAACCAATTCCATTGAGGTGGCCCGATCACTGCCCTATCAAAACGGCAACCGGGTTTTCATGGCCGGGGGCGAAATTCGGGCTGACGACGGCGCGGCTTTCGGTGACGCCGCCAACGGCTTTGCCGCCCGCTTTCAAGTGGACAAGGCCATTCTCTCCATCGCCGCCATCAACGAGCAGGCCGGTTTCATGGACAGCGAACTGTGGGAAGCCGACTTTTCGGCGACGATCATACAGCAATCTGAAAAGGTCATCGTGGTCGCCGATCACTCCAAGTTCGATCGCCGGGCCCTGGTCAAGGTCTGCGGCTTTGCGGATGTGGACACCTTGGTGACCACGGCCGAGCCGCCCGGGCCCATCGCCGACAGCTTGGCGCGGGCCGGGACTGAAGTGATCGTCGTTTAGGGCGATCCCGCCACGCGGATCGAGGGGACGGCCAATAGTTCGTCAAAGACAGCCGGCGGCTGTCGGCTGGTGAACACCGTATCGCTTCGGGTCAGCGCGGGCAGTTTCAGGCTGGGTTTGTGCCGCTGCGGCTCGAATTTGGAATGATCCACGGCCAGGAAGGTTTGCGCCGCAATGGCTTTCATGGCCGCGATGACGTCCGCCTCGCCCTGCTCGTAAACCAAAAAGCCGTCCACCGGGTCCACCAGGGAGGCGGACAGGATGGCATAGTGCGCGCGCGCCCGCTCAATCACCTCGAAGGCGGTGCGGTCGAAGGCGGCGCCGTCGTGATCGCGGAGTTGAGTGCCTGCCATGAACACCCGGTTGCCCTCCACCATGGCCAGGGTGCTGGCCACGAAAGCCGAGTTGGTGACCACGGTCAGGCGCCGCCGGGCCTGGAGGGCTTGGGCGATGAAGGCGGAGGTGGAGCCCGTGTCGATGGCCAGGGAGTCCCCGTCCGCGATCTCGGCGACCACCGCTTGGGCGATGGCCACCTTGGCTCCCCGGTTCAGATTCATGCGCGCGAGAAAAGGCGGGTCGGCCGGGCTCCGGGTGGACACGATGGCGCCATGCACCTTGTGAACCTCGCCGGCGGCGACCAGGGGTTTGATGATGCGGCGCACGGTTTGGTCCGACACGCCGAGAAGCTGGGTTAACTCCTTCACGCTGATGGTGCCCCGCAAACTCACCGCGGAGCGGACGATTTGCTCGTGCTTGGACATGGACTCCCTGCCGGATCTTGAAATTCTCAAGCAAACTATAGGGACGTGGCGGCGCCGCCGTAAATCAATTTCAACAAAATTCGCCAAATTTGTTGCTTTTATGTTGATATTCAGTACTGTCGAGGGATGAAACATCGGCGGGAGAGCGCGTTATGACGGTGACGGCCTGCAAGCATCTCATTATCGGCGGCGGCATCATCGGTTGCTCCATCGCCTACCATCTAACCCGCCGGGGCGAGACCGGCGTGGTGCTGTTGGAAAAATCCGCCTTGACCGAGGGCGCGACCTGGCATGCCGCCGGCCTGGTGGGTCAGCTGCGGTCGTCGCGCAACACCACCCGCATGTTGAAAAAATCGGTTGAGATGTATGACCGGCTGCAGGCCGAAGCGGAGATGGGCTTTGACTGGCGCAAGGTGGGCTCCCTGCGCCTGGCCGCGACCCCCGACCGCCTGCTGGAGGCCAAGCGCCTGGCGACCATGGCCCGCAGCTTTGATCTGGAGATGCACATCATCTCCCACGCCGAAGCCAAGGCGCTCTTTCCCTTCATCGACGAACGGGGGCTGGAGGGGGCGGCCTTCATTCCCTCCGACGGCTACGTGGACCCGGCCAGCTTGTGTCAGGCCATCGCGTCGGCGGCCCGCAAGCAGGGGGCCGATTTGCGCCAGGGTATCCAGGTTCAGGACTTCACCGTGGCGCAGGGGCGGATCACCGAAGTGCTCACCGCCGAGGGGACCTGGCAGGCGGAAAATGTGATCTTGGCCGCCGGCATGTGGAGCCGGGAGCTTGGGGCCAAACTGGGTATCCGGGTGCCGGCCTGCGCGGTGGAGCACCAGTACATCGTGACCGAGCCCATTGCCGACGACATTCGCGACCTGCCCACTCTTAGGGACCCGGAACGCCTGGTGTACTACAAGCCGGACGCGGGCGGGCGGCTGGTCATCGGCGGCTACGAGGACGACACCCTGCCTTTCGGCGACCAAGGCATTCCGGGCGCCTTTGCCCGCCAGCTCTTGCCTGACAACCTGGACCGTTTCATGCCCTTGGCCGAGCTGGCCGGGCAGGTGACGCCGGTGGTCAACCAAGTCGGCGTGCGCCAGGTGATCAACGGCCCCATCCCCTATTCGGCCGACGGCGACTTTGTCATGGGTTGGTGTCCCGGTTTTGAGAACCTCATGATGGCGACGGGATTCCTTTACGGCATCGCCGCCGGCGGCGGGGCCGGCGAGATGATCGCCGAGTGGATTACCGAGGGATCGCCCAGCCTGGACCTTTGGCCCTTGGATGTGCGCCGCTTCGGCCCTCATCACGGGACCCGCGCCTTTATGTATCCCCGGGCGGTGGAGCATTACGCCTACCACTACAAAAAAAGGTATCCGGGCCAGGAATTCGATAGCGCCCGGTCTCTCCGTCTCAGCCCGCTTTATGAGCGGCTCAAGGCCCAAGGGGCTGTCTACGGCTCGAAAAACGGCTGGGAGCGGCCCCTTTGGTTCGCCCCCGAAGGGATGCCGGCCGAGGACCAGCTGGATTTCCTGCGGCCCGGCTGGAAAACCTATGGCGCGGCGGAACACAAGGCCGTGCGGGACGGCGTGGCGCTCATCGATCAGAGCAGTTTTTCCAAGTTTGAATTGATCGGTCCAGGCGCCCTGGCCGCTTTACAGGACATGGCGGTCTCCAACATGGACAAGCCGGCCGGGTCGGTCATCTACACCCAGCTCTGCAACGATCGCGGCGGCACCGAAGCCGATGTGACCGTCACCCGTTTGGCCGAGGATCGCTTTTACGTGGTCACCGGCGCCGGCTTTGGCGTGCACGACGGCGATTGGATCCGGCGCCACCTGCCCGATGATGGCCGCGCCCACTTGGTGGAGGTAACCTCCGCCTACGCGGTGATCAATCTCTGCGGCCCCCAGGCGCGGGACGTGCTGGCGGCGGTCTGCGAGGGCGATGTGTCGAACCGGGCTATGCCTTTTGCCACCGCCAAGGAAATCGTGGTGGGGGCAGCACCCCTGCGCGCCATTCGCATCGGTTACGTGGGCGAACTGGGGTGGGAGCTGCACATCCCCACCGAATTCGCCTTGCACGTCTACGATGCTCTATGGGACGCGGGCCAAGCCCATGGAATCCGGAACGTGGGCTATCGGGCCATCGACTCCCTGCGCGTGGAAAAGGGCTACCTCTATTGGTCCGCGGACATCACACCCGACTACACCCCCGTCGAGGCGGGCTTGGGCGCGCGGGTGCACCTGAAATCCAAGGGCGCCTTTCGCGGCCGTGCCGCTTTGGAACGCCAAAAATACGAGGGGGTGACCCGCTCCCTTTGCACCTTCGTCTGTGATGAAGCCCTGCCGGTCTATGGGGGAGAGACGATCCTGAGCGATGGGGAGGTGGTCTCCCTGGCGTCAACGGCAAACTATGGCCATACGGTCGGCAAAACCATTCTCTACGGCTATCTGCCGCTGGCCAAACAGGACAACACGGCCTTCGAGCTGGAGGTCTTCGGCGCCCGTCACGGCATCACGCGGGTCGAGGGGCCGCTTTATGATCCGCAAAATCAACGCCTAAAGGCATGAAGGGGAGACAGGTCATGGAAGACAAAAGGGATGAAGGTCAAAAGGACCAAGTGATTGCAGCCCTGCGCAAGGTCGCGGACTTCAAGGGGGTCGACGCTGCCGCGGTGAAGCTGACCCGCCAAGCGGGCCTCACCAACTTGGTTTACCGGGTGGATGTGGGCGATCGCTCGGTAATCGTGCGCATCCCCGGGGAGGGCACCGATGCCTACATCGATCGGACGGTCGAGGCGCACAACGCCGCCGCCGCGGCGCGGGCCGGTGTTTCCGCCGACGTGATCCTGGCGGAACCGGACAGTGGCCTGATGATCTCCGAGTTCATCCACGGCATCGAGACCATGTCCCCGGATCTGTTTAAGTCCCGCTCCGGTTCGCCGGCCCGGGCGGGCCGGGCCTTGGAGAAGCTGCACGGCTCCGGCGAGACCTTCCATTTCCGCTTCGAGCTTTTTGCCATGATCGACGAGTACCTGAATGTGCTCGCTACCAAGGACGTCAGCCTGCCCGACGGCTATCACGATATCGTGGCGGCCGCGGCACCGGTGAAAGAGGCTCTGGAAGCCAATCCCGTGCCCCTGGTGCCGTGCCATTGCGATCCCCTATGCGAGAACTTCCTGGACGACGGCCAGATCATGTGGATCGTGGACTGGGAGTATTCGGGCATGAACGACCCCCTCTGGGACGTGGGGGATCTTTCCGTGGAAGCCGGCATGGACGCGGCGCAGGATGCCGAACTCATGGCCGCCTATTTCGGCCGCCCGCCCAGCGCTGCGGAAACGGGCCGCATGGTCATCTA
>JANQKX010000518.1 GCA_028280915.1 Kiloniellaceae bacterium | reverse complement strand
CGAGGCCTTGCGGAACGGCTTTTTCCAAAGCTTGTTCGATGAGGTCGTCGCAATCCGCCGCGCCGATGGATTGACCGGCCTCGACGCACCAATCGGGGTTCTCCCGCAGGAGCGCGGCCAGGAAGGTGGCGTTGCCGCGCTGAAAGGCTGACGATTCGGCGCCCAGCTTGTCGGCCAGCAGGAGTTCGGTCAGGGCCCAGACCCAGGCGCTGTAAATCAGCGGTTCGGGCCGTTCCCGGTCCATGCGCCCGTCCCAGTCGGTCATGAGGGCCATGGCGTCGGGCTGGAAGTTGGGGTTCCGGGGCGCCGCCAAGAGACGGGGCAGCAGCTCCAGGGCGCCGGGGGAGAGAATGTCCAACTGCATGTCCTTGGACTGTTCCAGGTCCCAGCGGGGCGCGGCGGCCAGCATCTCCTCGATGCGCGCGGCACGATCCCCGTCCGGCCAATCGGCGGTGATCAGATGGGGATAGTCGTCGGGCACCAATTTGTTGTTGGCGGCGACGAGCTTACCGCTGGCCGGGTTGATGGCGCGCGGCAGTTCCTCGAAGGGGATCATACCCGTCCAATCGTAGTCCCCGGTCCAGCCGGGCACCGGCCGGCGGCCGTCCCCGGCGGCGCGGATGGGCACCCGGGCCGGGGCCATGACCCCGATGTCGCCGGCAATGTCGGCATACATGATGGTTTGCTGGGGGGCATGGAACAGGCGCAAGGCGTCCTCGAACTGGGCCAGGGTCTTGGCATGGTTCATCAGGTAAAGAGCCTCGGGCGTTTGGTCGTCGCCGCGCAGCGCCGGCCAAGCCAGGGCCATGAGCTGGCCTTGGGGCAGGCTGGGCATGCTCCGGCTGGCGGCGTCGTTCATAATCGGGCCGTGGCGGCTTTCCCGCACGGTGAGCCTGTGGTCCGGCTCACCCTTGACCTTGATGACCTCCTCGCGGACAACGAAGTCCATCGGCCCATCCGGGGTGTCGTAGCTTTGACCGCTGCCGTCGCTGAGGCGCTCTATGAAGAGGTCCTGGGTATCACTGTGGGTGGTGGTGAAGGCCCAGGCCAGGTGTTCGTTCTGACCGATCAGGACAAAGGGCACGCCGGGCGCCGTGGCGCCCGTAATGGTCAGGCTGGGGGTTTCCATGCGGGCCATGTACCAGGTCCCCGGCGCGGTAAGCCCCAGATGGGGATCATTGGCCAGGATCGGGGCGCCGGTGGCCGTGCGCTCCCCAGACAGTACCCAGGAATTGGAGGCGTCCTTGGGCTGCAGTTGACGGGGAAGCCCGTCGAGGATGGCCTTGAGCGGCGCCGTATCGTCGAGCGTCAGGTTTTGGCTGATGACGATAGGCAGGTCTTTGGAATAGGGCGGCCACAAGGCCTCCACCTCTTCCGGGGTCAGGCGCTGATCCAGACGGGCGCGCAAGAGCTCCTCGTGCCAATTGCCGGACAGCTGCATGGCCATGAGCTTGGCCCACAACAGGCTGTCCACCGGCGTCCAGGGCTCGGGCTCGTACCGCAAGAGGTAGAATTCCGGCGGCAGGGGGCCGCTGCGGTTCTCCAAAAAGGCATTGACCCCGTCGGTGTAGGACTGGAGCACCGCTTGCAGTTCCGGGCTCAAATTGGCGTAGGTTGCCTGGGCAGCTTGGAAAAAGCCCAGGGTTCGGATGAAGCGATCAATATCCAGGCTGGCACTGCCGATCACCTCGGAGAGGCGTCCCGCGGCGGTGCGGCGTTCCGCGTCCATCTGCCACAAGCGGTCCTGGGCGTGGACAAAGCCGAGGGCGAAATAGCCGTCAGCCTCGCTCTGCGCCCGGATGGTGGGAATGCCATGGGAATCCCGGTCCACGATCACCGGCGCGGCCAGGCCCGGCAGGCGGATCTCGCCGTCCAATTGGGGCAGGGAGGTGCTCAGCCAATAAAGGCCACCCGCCACCACGACGATGATCAGGGCGATCACCCCGATCACGCCGCGCAAAATCCAACGTACACGCCGGCTCATGAGTGATGTTCGCTCCCTTACGTAACCTGTGCTCCCCCGGGTTCCCCCTAAGGCTCCCCCTGGGCTGGCCGCGGTTCTAGAAGATGGCAGGCTTGGCCTAGAGATCAAGCTTTTGGCATTCCTTGATCTGCCTGACAAGCTATCAGAGGGCTTGCATTCGAACCGGCCTGGGGTAATTTCAGCCGCTTTCACTTGCGCGGGGAGGGGGCTGGCGATGGCCGCTCAGGGTTCCAAAAAAGTCATCTATGCCGCCTTCATCGGCAATGCGCTGATCGCGATCACAAAGTTCGTCGCCGCTTTTATCACCGGCAGCTCGGCCATGTTCAGCGAGGCCATTCACTCCTGCGTGGACACGGGCAATCAGGGTCTGCTGCTCTACGGTCTGGCCCGCACCAAACGTCCGGCGGACGAGGTGCACCCCTTCGGGTATGGCCGGGAGATTTATTTCTGGGCATTCGTGGTGGCGATCATGATCTTCGCCGTGGGCTCGGGCGTGTCCCTTTACGAAGGCATCCACAAGGTCGTTCACCCCACGACCATAAAAGATGCCTATATCACTTACATCGTTCTTGGCCTTGCCTTTATCTTCGAGGCCGGCGCCTGGTGGGTGGCCTATAAGGAATTCAACACCCGCCGGGGCAAGCGGGGCATGTTCGAAGCCATCCGGCTGAGCAAGGACCCCTCGGTCTTCACCGTCCTGCTGGAAGACACCGCGGCCATGCTGGGCTTGATGGCCGCCTTTATCGGGATCGCGCTGGGGCAAGCCCTGGGCATTCCCGAATTGGACGGGGTGGCCTCCATCATTATCGGCCTAATATTGGCCGGCACGGCGATCCTCCTGGCCTGGGAGACCAAGGCCCTGCTGATCGGCGAGGGGGCCGATTCCGAAATGGTGCGGGAGATCCGCCAGATTTTGGAACGGCATCCGGATATTGCCCATATCAACGAGATCCTCACCATGCATCAGGGGCCGGAGGATGTTTTGGTGACCGTCAGCATCGATTACTTCGACGAACATACCGCCGGTACGGTGGAACGATCGATCGGCGAGATCGAACGGGACATCAAGGGTCGGTTCCCCATCGTCCGGCGCCTCTTCATTGAAGTTCAATCCATAAAAGACCATGACGAAGACATGGCGCAACATCCCAAAAATTAAGCGATAATAACGCCACAATTCTTTGTTAATATGGGATTTTGCAGGGACCAAAGACGGGGCTGAAGGGTTTATTAACAAAAGCAAGCTTTCTTAACATCCTATAACCGGGAGAGCGGCGGGGTCAGAAAGTTCGGCATCATGCCCGTGTTGGGCATGGGATATGAGGTGACAGGATCATGGGTAGCACACGGGAAGAGACCTTAGTCGAGCGGGCCTTGGGCAACATATCCGCGGCCTGGAAGGACATCGCGCAGAGTGCTGCACGGACAATCGGCCTGTCCAGCGCCGGCGGTGCCAAGGATGCGATCTCCATCGAGGCCATGATGCGCGAATGCTTGGAGGCACGGGGCGGCGAGGTGTCCGCGCGCATGCGGGCCGCCGAGTTGGGCCGCAGCTACCTGGAGCTGGACGGGCCGGGCCGGGAGGTCTTTTTGAGCGTCTTGGCCAAGTCCTTCGATATCGACCACGGCGCCGCCGAACAGGCCATCTCCCGCTATCAATCGGCCGAGGACGCCGATGCGCGCTTGATCGCCGAGCAGGAAATGCGTCAGGCCTTTGAGCCGCAGCGGCTGAAACTCTTGACCCAATTCAATGCCTTGCCGGAGGGTGTTAAGTTTCTAGTGGACCTTCGCGCCGACCTTATCGCCCTGCGCTCCAAGGACCCCTATCTGGCGGCACTGGACGACGACTTGCGGACCTTGCTGACATCCTGGTTCGACGTGGGATTTTTGGACCTGCGGCGGATCACCTGGGAGTCGCCCGCGGCGCTGCTGGAAAAACTCATTGCCTATGAGGCGGTGCACGAAATCCAATCCTGGCAGGACCTGCGCAACCGCCTGGGGTCGGACCGGCGGTGCTATGCCTTTTTCCACCCCCGCATGCCCGACGAGCCCCTGACCTTTGTGGAGGTCGCGCTGGTCACCGGCACTGCCAAGGTGGTTCAGACCCTGCTGGACGAGCTGGCGCCGGAATCCGATCCGGCGGCGGCGGACACGGCGATCTTTTACTCCATTTCCAACACGCAAAAGGGCCTGCGGGGCGTCTCCTTC
>JANQKX010000641.1 GCA_028280915.1 Kiloniellaceae bacterium | reverse complement strand
CGGCGATGGGCGCCTTGGGCGGCGCCACCTTGACACGGGTGCGCGGCTTTGGTTTGGCATTGGGATCACGGCGGATGGGCGACGGCCGCGACGCCAGTTTGAGGCGGTGTGCCTTGCCGACGACGGAATTCTTCGAAACCCCCAAAATCTTACCTATCGCAGAGGCGCTGTGCCCCGATTCCCACAAACGGGTCAATTCTGACACGCGTTCTTCAGTCCAAGTCATGTAACGATCCCCGCATTCGTCTCAACATGTTGCACACCACCCTATATATGGCGATTAGCCATTGCGTGCCTACAATATAGAGTGTGGCCGATCCTGTCGAGTGGTCTATTAACTATTTTTTAATAAATCCCGACCACTGGGGTTAAGGAATAATAAAGCCCCAGAATGTGGCGTTAATTTGGCCAAGACGGAGAAAAACAGCCACCGCCGGTTGCTAAATGCCGCTCCGGGAAAAAGGGTTAATGGGCCGCCGGTTAATTTACCCGACAAGGCAAGACTCCAAGCTAGGAAGCTGATTCTTATCCTAGCTGCCGAGACGGCATGACCCCCGCCTGGGGCGCCGGGGAGCGCCTTTGCAAATTTCTCTAGTCCTGGTAAGTCACCGGGGTACTAGCCCATAGATTGAGCGCGATGGAGTGCCGGGTGCCGCTTTTCACCGACTGGACCCCATGTGGAAAAGTCCCCTTGAAGGCGGCCAACTGATTGCCGTGTGGATAAAGCAGGTGTTCCCCGTTCACCACCAGCTGGCCGCCGGTGAAAGTCGGCTCTATCGGGTAATAAACCGTGGAGATCAGCGGATGGGACAGCTGCTGGCTGGTCCAATAGAGTTTTTCGTCCTTATCCTGATGCATTGGCATGGCCGCGCCGCTGGGCAGGCTGTTGGTCCAGTATTCCACCCCGGCCAAAGAGGGCGGACGCACGGTGGCGATCACCACCTCGGCCAGGCGTTCGATGGGGTTTTGCGGCGCTCGCCCGGCGGGCGGCACCGGCGCTGTCTCCGAGTCCAGTTCGAAGGCCCGCGGGTACCAAAAGAACCGGGTTTTGTCAATCAGGCGGAAATCCTCATGAACCCGCGCCAGGTCGGCGATCAAGTCTTGATCGTCCAGCAAGTTGTCCCACAGGGAAAGAATCACGATTTGCTCCTTGGTCTCGGGCCCACGTCACCCCTTGGATACAAGCCCCGATCGATGTTTAACTTCATGTCGATGTTAATGCCGGCACCCCTCTCCATGCGCCTCTTGGTCCATCCTTAGCCCTTTTTCTACGACGTTTGACGAAGTTTTCAATTCTTTGCTTTTCCATGGGGGCCCGGTCGCGTACAACACGGCCCTTCCGAGTTTCTTGGATTTTGTACCTTTCTTGGGATTTGAGTGAGACGGACGGTGAGCAAGGTTACCTCGCAGCAGATTTGGCACCACTGGAAGGGCATGCTTTGCGGCATCGCCGCGATGGCGGTCATCGTCACCGCGTCCAACTATCTGGTCGAGATTCCCATCAACGACTGGCTCACCTGGGGCGCCCTCACCTATCCCATCGCCTTCCTGATCACCGACACCACCAACCGGAACATGGGGCCGAAGGCGGCCCGCCAGGTGATCTACGTGGGTTTCGCCGTGGCCGTGTTGCTGTCCTACCATTTGGCCGACGAGCGCATCGCCATCGCCTCCGGCACCGCCTTTTTGGTCGCCCAGCTGCTGGACGTGACCGTGTTCAACCGCCTGCGCCGGCTGACCTGGTGGAAAGCGCCCCTGATCTCCTCGGCTCTGGGATCCACCCTGGACACGGTGGTCTTTTTCACCCTGGCCTTCGCCGGTACGGGCCTGCCCTGGGTCACCTGGGGCCTGGGCGACCTGGGGGTTAAGTTCGCCGTTGCCATGGCCATGTTGGTGCCCTTCCGGATGCTCATGAGCCTGCTGCGCCCGGTCAGCTACGGCGAGCAAAACGCCTGAGAATCTCCGATCCCCTGAAGTTTTACCCTCCCTGAAGACTTACCTCTCCGTGGCGTGGCGCTGCTCGTGGTCCAGCAGCCAGGCTTTGCGCGATAATCCGCCCGCATAGCCGGTCAGCTTGCCGTCGTGGCCGCGCAGACGATGGCACGGCACCACGATGGCGAAAGGATTGATGGCATTGGCCGCGCCCACGGCCCGGGCGCCGCGGGGCTTGCCCAGCTTTTGCGCCATCTCCCCATAGCTCATGGTCGCCCCCGGCGGGATAAGGCGCAGGCGGGACCAAACCTGTTCTTGAAA
>JANQKX010000470.1 GCA_028280915.1 Kiloniellaceae bacterium | reverse complement strand
AGCAGCGCATCGACGTCTCCGAGGCCATAATCCAGGTCGCCATGGCAAGCCTCCTGCTCAGGCGTATAGCTCATTGACCAGAGTTCTCAAACAGACTCTTAGATGTTTTGCCACGGCGGCGCTTGATCGTCACATCTGCGGCAACACTAATGCGCGTGGATAAAAACATAAATATTGACCTAAATTAAAAGAAAAATTACCTTAATATTGATCCTATAAAATATATATTGATTTTTATATTCATTTAACTTGATTTTGTATTTAATTTTAAATAAATAATTGTTGACTTTTTCTAATTCTTATTTTAAAACTCCGGCCAATTCGAGATCACACACGGAATTTCGCCATGAATTTTTTTGTCAGGTTTTTAAAAAATGAAAGCGGTACCACGACCCTGGAATACGGCCTGGTCACCCTATTGGTTTCCATCGCCGGCATCGGCGCCCTGGAACTGTTGGGCGATAACTTGGAAATGACCTTCAACGCTCTACAGGCCAATCTGGATTCCGCGGCCACCTCGCCCGACGACATGGATAGCGACGGGGCGGATGGTTAAGGCTTGGAAAACCAGGGAACGAGGGTCAAGTTCATGAAAATCAGCCAGATCATTCAGCGCCTGGCGCCCGCCGCCGGCACCTTGGTCGCGGTCTTGGCGCTGGCCGGCGCCGCCCAAGCGGACGAGCCGGAAAAGGGGCAAACCAACACCGCGCCTTTTGCTTACCTGGCCGATGGCTATTCGGCGCAGCAGGGCAGCTATGAAGCCGCCGTGGGCCGTTTTCTGCCCATGTCCGGCGCCACGGACGAAGGCCAGTACTGCATGGGGGTCATGTATAACGGCCCGCTCGGCGAAGGGTCAGGGGCAGCCAGCGCTGATAGCACCCCCATGACATGGTTCGTCTGTGCCGCAGAAGGCAACGCGCCGCCCTTCCCGCAGGAATTCGCCAGCGCGGACGATCCGGCTATCGCGCCCGGCGCTCTCCTCCACCCGGCAGCCTACCGAGTCCCCTTACCGGACGACATCAAGGGCAGCAGCCATAGCCGGGCCGCCACGGCGCCTGCCAATCTGGCACCCGAAACGGCCATGGCCCCTGAATCGGCCATGGCCGGGATCGGGCGGATCATGCTGATACCGGCCCGGCTGAGCCTGGGCGGCATGGAACGGGTCGCCGATTGGTCCGGAATCGAAGGCCTGGCACGAGACATCGGGGCCTTAAGATCCGGCAAAAACGATATCGCGCTGGGATTTTACGCCGCCATGATTTGGGGCATGATGTGCGGATCGATCCTGATTGGTTTGGGAAGGGTGCGCCGGAGTTAAGGCGGATACCGCCGGATGCGACACCGCCCGCGCACAACCTTCCCAATCTCTCGCTCAATCTATCGAGCTAAGCTCCGGCCCGAAAAGCGCTACCATTCTCCGAAGTCTTGCCTTTTTCCAAAAAGGAGACCCGATGCGACCGCTTTTGCGGTGCGGCTATTTCTTGGAACCGGCGTTTTTTCACGGGGCCCTAATTTGATCCAAATTTTAAGTGATCGCGCTTTTTTCAGGTCGGTCAGGTCATCGGGAGACCGGGTCATCGGGAGACCGGGTCATCGGGAGACCGGGCCGACCTGAAAAAGCCTTAGTAACGGATCCTCCCTACCGCAAATTCCCTGCACGCCATCTGTTAACCGCCTATCCCAATCTTGCGTCTTGCCAAGTTTTGTTTCCTGCCGCCGCGGGCAAGGCCCGCGGCGCTGTTTTCCCAAAGCCAAAGATGTGCCGAAGATGTCAATCTTACCCAGTCACGCCTTCATTTTCGCGCACATACTGCAACCCACATGCGCCTTTTTTCCCACGTGCCTTTTTCCACGTGCCTTTTACCCTGGCGTTTTTTTTTCCGTGCGCCATTTTCACTGGCCCTATCCCACCGCCGATCGGCCGTTCCGGTGCCGAGGAACCGGCCAACCAGCGTTAGCTATCCCTTTTTAATTGGCGCCGTGCTCCGGGTCGTGGGGCAAGTAACGGTCGGTCACCATACGCAGCAAGGGGTAACCCACCAAAATTGCCATCGAAAACACGATTACCGCGGAAAATGCATCACCAATCATTGTTTTTTCTCCCAGGTGTCTGACGCCGTCCGGCCCTTTATTTCGACCCTTCTTTTCTTTGGGATCGAGAGCCTGAACTCTTGGGTCATCAGTAAATAACGACCCTTGTAAGCTTACGGAAAAGTGTGACGAAAATGGGGCTAGATTGGTGTTTTTTATGATACTATATAGTAAACAATTATGGTTAACACGAAACCTTAACAAATCATTACATAAAATTCATTTTTCATTTGACATTTACTATAATTCTGGTGTTTTATACTGCCCAACAGGCGGTAATAAAGAGCAGCCGTTAACGAATTTGGGACGGTTAGCGCAGTTGATTAAAAGGACCTGTTGCAGTGCATACCCGCCGGCATTTTTTGCCGGCACGAGAGCCGTAAACGGTGTGATAAATCAGATTTTCAGTCACCTTGCCATAGTCGGAGACCACCGTTTGAGATAGCAGCCAGATCCGTGGAGCACGTGGAGAGGGATAACCTGGCAAACACGGAAACATATTCATCACCAATTCATTCTCACCGGGCTGTTGCAATCCCCGCCGCGATCATTTCATCGCGGCGGGGATTTTTATTGGCCGTCCTGTTGCGGACATAGAGGGACGGCGCCGGCCGATTTGAATGGTCATCTGGTGATTTGTGCCATCTCCGCGCCACGCCACAAAACGAAGATCAGAACAGCGGCGAGCACCGCCGACGCCAGGGCAAGCAAAAACGGCAGGTGCATGTCCAGCCCCATCAAATCTCCCCCGAGCAAAGAGGTCAGGCCGGCCCCCAAGGTCCACAGGGCCGTGGATACCCCCATCACCCAACCCTGTCGGCTTTGGTCCACGCTGGCGGAATAAATACTGAGCAAGGTGGCATAACCGACGGCAAAAGCCGCCGCCAAGGGCACAATCGCCAGGAAGAAGATCACCACGCTGGGCGAAACGATGAAGACCAGCGCCGATAGCGCCATGGCGCAGGACGCGCCCGACACAATCGCCCGTCGGGAAAAGCGCCGCCCCAGGGGCGCCACCAAAAAAGCACTGGCGACGGCCAAGACCGCGCCGCTGAGGAGAATGGCCAGGCTCCCGCCCAAGGTGCCCAGGCCGAAACGGGTGGTCAGATAGTTGTCTATGAAA
Source organism: Kiloniellaceae bacterium (assembly GCA_028280915.1). Lineage (GTDB taxonomy): Bacteria > Pseudomonadota > Alphaproteobacteria > Kiloniellales > Kiloniellaceae > JANQKX01. The sequence goes on along the minus strand of JANQKX010000470.1, from coordinate 11,269 downwards.
ACGTAGCAGGTGTTCCAAACGAACATAAAAAAGAAAAAGACCGCCGAAATCCGCAGCACGGCGGCCTGCTGGGTCATTTGCCACAGGAGCAAAAAGACCTCCAGCGGCTTGATGCGCAGGGGCGCGCGCTCGGTCAGCTTGTCTTCGAAGCAAAAGGCGATCAGGCCCATGGCCAATAAGACAAAGGTGATGGCCACATAAAAGGGCAAACTCAAGGACGCCCAATCGCCCAACAAGGCCCGATCCGACAGCAGTCCGGCGATGAGCGGCCCGCTCACCAGACCGATGCTGAGCGCCGACACCGCGTAGCCCAGGTTCTTGGCCTTTTCTTCCTCATCGCGACTCAGATCCGTCATGGCGGCTTGCGCGATGGGCTGGTTTCCGGCGGTAAAGCCGGTTATGGCCCGGCCCAGGATCATCAGCCAGAGGCTGCCCCAGGCCAGGGCGAGAATAGTCAGAAGATAGCCGGCCAGCGCCCCGGCCAGGCAAATCAGCATGCCGTTTTTCCGGCCGATGCTGTCGGAAAGCTTGGAGATGTAAACCGCGCCCAGAAACCAAGACAGGTAAAAGACACCGATGACCAAACCGTAGCTGAAATGCCGTTCGGCGCCACTGCTTTGTGCCGGCATAAACCCGGTCCCTGGATCCATGATCAGGGAATTGATGATGGGAATGATCAGGCCCTGCCCGACCACGTCGACAAAAATCACAAACAGCAGCGCGACCTTGGACCAAGACATGTGTCAGCTTGCGGCGCCCCTCGGGGTTGATGAGACAACGACCATCGCTGTTCATGCTACCTTGGCTCAAATCCCGCAAAAGTGCGAGCATGGATCTGAATGTGCCAGCTTGGCGCGATGGTAACGAAGAAAGACGGCAATATGACCCCGCCCGATATGACCCGCTCCAAAGATCCCCGGCAATTGGTGGAGATTTTTTATCACGAGGTTTGGAACCGGGCCGATGAAGGGATGGCGCGGACCATCCTGGCCGCGGACTTCCGCTTTCGCGGCTCCTTGGGCCCCGAAAAGCGCGGAGCGGATGGCTTTATCGACTACATGCGGTCCGTGCATGCCGCCCTGGGCAACTATCGCTGTATCATCGAAGACCTGATCACCAGCGACAACCGGGCCGCGGCGCGCATGACGTTTCAGGGCCTTCACCGGGGCCCCTTTTTCGGCATCCCGGCGACGGACCGGGAGATCCAGTGGGCCGGCGCGGCGTTCTTCGACATGGCGGAGGGCCGGATTTCAAAGCTTTGGGTCCTGGGCGACGTGGACCATATCAAGGCGCAATTGGGCGCGGCCAGAGGGTCGGCGTTTTAGCCTCAGACCTTCCGCGACTATGCGGGCAAGTCCCGATTGTCGGCGATGGCTTCCATGGCGATGTAGGACGTGACCGTTTCCAGTTCCGTCTTGCTGATGATGCGCTGGTAAATCCGATCGAAGTCGTTCATGTCGCTGGTGACGATTTTCAGCATGTAATCATAGTCGCCAGTGATGCGGAAAAAGTCGATGACGTTCTCTATGGCCAATATCGAGCGCCGGAAACGCTCCAGCCAGGCCGCCGAATGGTGCCGGGTGCGGACCATGACAAAAACCGTCAAACCGAGATCAAGCGCCGTGGTATCCAGGCGCAGAGTCTGGCCTTTGATCACCCCTTCCTGCCGCAGTCGGGTTAGCCGGCGCCAGCAGGCATTCTGTGACAAGCCCACCACCTCGGCCAAATCCCGCTGAGACAAAGTGGCGTCCCGCTGCAGGGCCCGCAAAATAGCTCTGTCGAGATTGTCCAAGTTTTTTGCAGATTTTGTGGTCATATGATTGGTTATCTGGCCAAAATGGTGAGATATTGGTGAAGTAATTTGCCTCATTTAAGTCTATTCTACCCCATTCTCAAGCAGAATGAGGTGTCAAATGCTGCAAACCGCCATGGAACCGGATCAGTTCGATCGTTTTCGCTCGACCCTCGACCGGCCCGATGTGATCGAGTTCTTACGCGCCGGGCTGATCGGCGAGGATGTCCAGGTGCCGGGCCCGAACGGCCCCCACGGGATGATCTACGCGGATTACGTGGCCTCGGGCCGGGCCTTGCAGCAAATCGAGACCTTCATTGCGGCCGAGATCCTGCCCTATTACGCCAACAGCCACACGGAAGCGTCTTTCTGCGGGCAGATGATGACCCGCCTGCGGCAACAGGCCCGGCAGATCATTCTGAATGCCTGCCATGGGGATGAACGCCATGCCGTGATCTTCACGGGCTCGGGGGCGACCGCCGGCCTGAACCGTCTCGTCCGCCTGTTGGGCGTGGCGCAAGCCGTGAAAGCCGGGCAACGACCGCTGGTCCTGATCGGGCCCTATGAACACCATTCCAACATCCTGCCCTGGCGGGAAAGCGGCGCGGAAGTCGTCGAAATGCCCGAGGCGGCCACTGGTGGCCCGGATTTAGAGGTGCTGAAAAAAACCCTGGTTCAAGCGGCCGGACGGCTGACGGTAGGCGCCTTTTCGGCCGCCTCCAACGTGACCGGTATCGTCACCGACGTGGCCCAGGTGACGCGTGTGTTGAAATCCCACGGGGCGCTCAGCGTCTGGGACTACGCCGGCGGCGCACCTTACCTGCCCATTCACATGGGCGCGGACAAGGGCGCGGAGATCGACGCGGTGGTGCTCTCGGCACACAAATTTGTCGGCGGCCCGGGTGCGTCCGGGGTCATGATCTTGCGTCGGGACGCGGTGGTGCTCGACGCGCCGACCTGGCCCGGCGGCGGTACGGTGCACTTTGTATCGCCTTGGGCCCACGACTATAGCGAGGACGTGACCGCTCGAGAAGAAGCCGGCACCCCCAATGTGGTGGGCGACCTGCGCGCGGCCCTATGTTTCCTGGTCAAGGAGGCCATCGGCCAAGACTATCAGGACAAACGGCTCGAAGAGCTTCGCCGTCGCGCCCTGGACACGTGGCGGAACACGCCGGGACTGCGCATCCTGGGCAACCAAAACGCCAAGCACATATTGCCGATCTTTTCCTTTCAGGTCGCTGATGCTCAGGGCAATCTGATCCATCAACAACTCTTTACCCGCATGCTGTCGGACCTCTACGGCATCCAGGTGCGCGGCGGCTGCGCCTGTGCCGGCCCCTATGCGCATCGGCTTTTGGGGATCGACCGGGCCCATTCGGAAAACCTGCGCCAGACCATTATGAGCGGCCAGGAAATCGCCAAACCGGGCTGGACGCGGCTGGGCTTTTCCGCGTTGATGAGCGATGAAAAGGCCCAAAAGATCATCACAGCAGTGGATCAACTGGCCCGTCACCCCCATTGCCAGGCCTACCGGGGGGACACGCACACCGCCAGGTTCGTCCCCGAGGTGGCATAGTTTGGCGTTTGCCCGCCGATACCGCCTATTTGGCCGGCCTTGGAGTAACGGGATAGACCCTCCGCGCCGCGCACTAAGGACGGCGGGATGTCGACTGAATTTGATCTCGATTTCCGGCTGACCTTGGCATAGACTATTAGTTCCAATGCGTTAGAAACATGGAACGTTCTACAATGCCCGGATTGAAACGATTTGGCCTGAGACGATCTCGCCTGAGACGGTCTTACTGGCGTGACGGCGCTTTGTTGCTGGCCCTTTGTGGGATTCTGAGCGCTTGCGGCCAGGAAGAGGTGGCCGAGGAAGCTCCGGTCATCCGTCCCGTCAAAGCCGTGCAAGTGAATAGCGACGGCCACCTGGGCCAGCGCAGCTTCACCGGGCGGGCCAAGGCGACCAAGGAACTTGATTTGTCCTTCCGCGTCGGCGGCACGCTTACCGAGCTTCCCCTTAAGGTCGGCGATGAGCTGGAGAGCGGTCAACTGGTTGCCAAGCTGGATCCGGCCACCTACGAGGCGGATGTCGACCAGGCCCAGGCCACCCTGTCCCGCACCCAGGCTACCTTGGACAACGCCATTGTCCAGCGTGAGCGGGATGAGCAACTCTATGAAAAGGGCCATGTAGCCAAAGCCAAGCTGGACCAGTCCATCGCCGCCGAGGGCGAGGCGAAAGCCGATGTGGGCGCGGCCCGGGCGTCCCTGGAAAAGGCCCGCTTGGATCTGGGATACACGGAGCTGACCGCGCCTTTTACCGGTGTGGTGGTCGAAACCTATGTGGATAACTTCCAGGACGTGGCCTCCAAGGAACCGGTCATTCGACTGCTCGATTCCTCGCGCATCGAGATGGTGGTGGACATCCCCGAAAGTCTGATTTCCTTGGTGCCGAACGCGAGAAACATTACCGTCGTTTTTGATCCCTTCCCCGATCTGAACATCCCCGCCGAGATCGTGGAAATCGGCACGGAAGCTTCCGCCACCACGCGGACCTATCCCGTGACCTTGATCATGGACCAACCCGAGGAGGTGACCATTCTGCCGGGCATGGCGGGGCGGGCCTCCGGCGACGGCGGCAACGCGCCGGACGGCCCGGCCGTTTCGGTGCCCGTGGCGGCGACCTTTGCGCCGGACGACGGCAGCGGCACTTTCGTCTGGGTGGTGGACACCAATAGTGGAACCGTCAGCCGCCGGCCCGTGGTCACCGGCGAGGTGACCGAGTTTGGCATCGCCGTCAGCGACGGCTTGGAAGACGGTGAATGGGTCGTGGTCGCGGGGGTCAACTACCTGAACGACGATCAACAGGTCCGGCTGTTAGAGGAATAGACGGGACCGGCCATGAATCTCGCCAAGATCGCCATTGAAAAAAAAGCGGTCACCTATTTTACCGTCTTTTTGTTGGTGGTGGGTGGCGTCTTGTCTTACTTCCAGCTGGGCCAGCTGGAAGATCCCGACTTTACCATCAAGACCGCCGTGGTCCTCACCCCCTACCCAGGCGCCAGCCCCGAGGAAGTGGAGCTGGAAGTCACCGACCGCATCGAGTTGGCGCTGCAGGAACTTAAGCAGATCGATTACATCGAGTCCTTTTCCCGCGCCGGCTATTCCCAGATCCGGGTGGAGATCAAGAGTCACTTCGGGTCAGATGAGATTCCGCAAATTTGGGACGAACTGCGGCGCAAGGTGAACGATGCCGATGGCCAGCTGCCGCCCGGCGCCGGACCATCCATCGTCAACGACGACTTCGGCGACGTCTTCGGGCATTTGCTCGCGGTCACCGGCGACGGCTTCAGCTACGCGGAGCTGGAAGACTATGTGGAGGAGCTGAAGCGGGAACTGAGCGTTGTCGAGGGCGTGGCCCGGGTGGACCTCTGGGGCAACCAGGACAAGGTCATCTACATCGACGTGTCGGAAACCCAGTTGAGCCTCCTGGGCTTGTCGGAAGAAAGCATCGAGCAGACCTTGCAGGCGCAAAACGCCGTGGTGGACGCGGGCTCGGTAGATGTCCAAAACCGGCGCCTGCGCATCGCGCCGAGCGGCGAGTTCGCCTCACCGGCGGACATCGCGGACCTGCCCATCCGACCCACGGTGTTCGACACCTTGCAAAGCGGCGACCTGGCGGCCAACCGGGGCGCTTCTTCGGAACTGATCCGCATCGGCGATATCGGCGACGTGCGCTTCGGCTATCAGGAACCGCCGGGCACCCTCATGCGCTACAACGGCCAGCCGGCCATCGTCTTGTCCATCGCCAACCTGCCAGGTGTCAACGTGGTGGATATGGGCCGCGCGGTGAGTGAGCGCCTGGACGAGTTGATCGTGGACCTACCCGTGGGTATCGAGCCGCACCGGGTCCATTGGCAATCGGACGTGATCGCTGAGTCGGTGAACGGCTTTTTTGTCTCCCTCCTGCAGGCCATCGCCATCGTGCTTGCCGTGCTTGCCCTCGCCATGGGCTGGCGCATGGGGGTGATTATCGGTTCCGCCTTGATCCTGACCATCCTGGCCACCTTTATCATGATGGGCCTTTTTTCCATCGACCTGCAGCGCATGTCCCTGGGCGCCCTGGTCATCGCCCTGGGCATGATGGTGGACAACGCCATCGTGGTGGCGGAGGGCGTGGTGGTGCGCATGGAAAAAGGCATGGATAAGGTTTCGGCCGCCATTGAATCCGCGCAACAGCCCGCCATGCCCTTGCTGGGCGCGACCGTTATCGCGGTGATGGCCTTTTATCCCATCGTGGCCTCCACCGAGAACTCCGGCGAATACTGCGCGTCCTTGTTTTCCGTGGTGGCCATCGCCCTGCTCGCCAGTTGGCTGATTTCGGTCACGGTCACGCCCCTGCAATGCACCGCCATGCTGAAGGTTTCGAAAGCGGGCGGGGAGAAAAAAGACCCCTATGGCGGGCGGTTCTATCGGGCCTTTGCCGGGCTGCTGAAAGGGGCGATCAAGCTGCGCTATCTGACCGTCGCGATCATGGTGGGCCTGCTGGTCCTCTCCGGCTTCGGCTTTCAAGGCGTGCCCAAGTTGTTTTTCCCCGACTCCTCCATGCCCAAATTCATGATCGACTACTGGTCGCCAGAGGGCAACCGCATCACCACCGTGGCCACAGATCTGGAACGCATTGAGGAAAAACTCTTGGCGGACCCGCGGGTGGAGAGCGTCTCTGCCTTTATCGGCGCCGGGCCGCCCCGGTTTTATCTGCCAGTGGATCCGGAATCCGCCAATCCCGCCTATGCCCAGCTGGTTGTGAACGTGCACGACTTCCGCGATATCGACACTATCCTGAACGAACTGGACCCCTGGCTGGAGGGCAATTTACCCGACGCCCAGATCCCCTTGCGCAAATTCGCCGTGGGTCCGGCCAACACCTGGAAATTTGAAACCCGGATCAGCGGCGGCGCCGTCGCCGACCCGGACATCCTGCGCGGCATCGCCAGCCAAGGCGTCGCCATCCTGGACGACAATCCCCTGGCGGGCGCCAGCCAAAACAACTGGCGCCAGCGGGTGCTGAAGATCCAACCGGAGTACAACATCGAGCGGGCCCGCTGGTCGGGCGTCACCCGCAACGACATCGCCCGGGCCACCCGCCGGGCCTTTGACGGCCGCACCATCGGCCTCTACCGGGAAGAGGACGACCTGATCCCCATCGTGCTGCGCCAGGTAGAATCCGAACGCCAGAACGTGGGCGGCCTGGACGTCCTGCAGGTTCAGCCGGCCCAATCCACCGAATCGGTGCCCCTGGCCCAGGTGGTGGACGGCATCGAGCTGCGCTGGGAAGACCCGGTCATCCAGCGCCGCGACCGCAAGCGCACCATCACCGTGCAGTCAAATCCCGTTCTGGGCACCACCCTGCCCACCCTCTTCGGGACCGTGGAAAAGGAATTCGAGGAGATCGAACTGCCCCGCGGCTATGTCATGGAATGGGGCGGCGAGCATGAGGACTCGGCAAAATCCCAAGCGGCCTTGATCCCGGGCATGATCCCGGCCTTCATCGTCATGCTATTCACCACCGTGGCCCTGTTCAACGCCTTCCGGCCTCTTTTGATCATCTTCCTTACCGTCCCTTTCGCGGCCATCGGCATCACCGCCGGCCTTTTGGTCACGCAGACCGCTTTTGGGTTTGTCGCCCTGCTGGGGGCCATGAGCCTCTCGGGCATGATGATCAAAAACGCGATCGTGCTCTTGGATGAGATCAATCTCAACCTGAGCAACGGCATGTCCCGCTATGATGCGGTGGTGATCGGCGCCCAGTCCCGCCTGCGGCCGGTGGTGCTGGCCGCCGCCACCACGGTGCTGGGCGTGGTGCCTCTGTTGCAGGACGTATTCTGGGTGGGCTTGTCGGTTACCATCATGGCCGGGCTGGCCTTCGGCACGGTCTTGACCATGGTGATGTTCCCCGTGCTCTACGCCATTTTTTATAGGATTCGCGCCGCTTAGTCGCCTCGTATTGGTCGCAAGACCTTTGGGCCAGAGGGCAAAGGCGGGCTTGTCTCTTTGATCAACCCGCAATTCTACTTCTTTCCAACCCCCTTGGATGCTAGTGAAGGGGGACGGGACCCTGATTTGGAATGGCGGCAGAGCGGAGAAAACGGTGCAAGAAAATTTGACGAAACTGGCCTTCATCGGCTTTGGCGAGGCCGCCCAGGCCTTTGTTGGGGGCTTTGGGCCCGCTTGGGCCGGGGTCTCGCAGGTTTACGATATCAAGACCGATCATGATGAGCCGGCGATCAGGGACGGCAAGCGGGCCGACTATGAAACCGCCGGGGTCATCGGCTGCGCCACCGCGGCGGAGGCCTTGGCCGGCGCGCCGGTGGTCTTTTCCCTGGTGACGGCCGATCAGGCCCTTGAAGTGGCCAAGGCGACCGCGGGGCATTTGCCCGCCGGCATCTTGTATTTCGACTGCAACTCCTGCTCACCGGGCTCCAAGCGCCGGGCGGCCGAGTTGATCGACGGTAATGGCGGGCGTTACGTGGACGTGGCGGTCATGACCCCGGTCTATCCGCGGCGCCACCAAACGCCGCTCTTGGTCAGCGGCCGCCACAAGGAGGCCGCGCTCGAGCTGATGTCCGCCCTGCAAATGCAAGCGGAGCCCGTGGAGGGACCCTTGGGTGCCGCGGCGGCCATCAAAATGGTGCGCTCGATCATGGTCAAGGGGATGGAGGCGCTTTACATGGAATGTGTTCTGACCGGGCGGCAATCCGGGGTCGAGGAGGTTGTGCTCGACTCCCTGGACGACACCTTCCCCGGCTTCGGCTTTAAGGACCGGGCCGCTTACATGCTGGAACGGGTGATGACCCACGGCGTGCGCCGAGCGGCGGAAATGCGCGAGGTGGCGCTCACGGTGGAGGAAGCCGGCCAGTTGAACGCCATGTCCCGGGCCACCGTGGAGTGGCAGCAAATGATCGGCGACCTGGGGGTGAGTGCCGACCTCAACGACTATACCGCCTCGGCGGATGCGGTGCTGGCCAAACTGCAATCCCGTGGGGACGCCAGTTAACCGCGAGCGGTCTGTACCTTATGGGAGGTTAGAGGAAACCATGATGCGCAGATTGAAGCGAACCCTGGCGGCTTGCGTTTTTTTGATGTTGGCCATGGCTGGGACGATGCCGAGCCAGGCCGCGGACTACACCCTGCGCTTTGCCCATTTTTGGCCCGCGGTTTCGGCGACACACAAACAGGCTTATCAGGCCTGGGCCGACAAGGTCATGGCGGATTCCGACGGGCGCATCGCGGTGGAGGTTTATCCCTCGGCCACCCTGGCAAAGCCGGCGGCGCAATACGACGCGGTGACAAACCGCATCGCCGACATGACGGCGACGGTCTTGGGCTACAACGCCAATCGCTTTCCCTTAAGTCAGGTAGTCGAACTGCCCGGTCTGGTGAAAAACGCGGTCCACGGTTCCTGCGTTTTGCAAGGTCTCTATGACGAGGGTCTGATCGCCGATGAGTTCGAAGAGACCAAGCCCCTTTTTCTCTTTACCCATGGTCCCGGCCTGCTTCACACGGCGGAAACCTCGGTCAAGGAACCGGCGGACCTGACCGGACTGCGCGTTCGCCGCCCCACCACCTTGGTCGGCAGCTTGCTGGAACAATTGGGCGCCCAGCCGGTGGGCATGCCGGCGCCCGAATCCTATCAAGCCATGCAACGGGGTGTGATTGACGGCGTGGCGCTGCCCTGGGAAGGGGCCTTGGTGTTTCGCCTGAATGAACTTGTGGATCACCACACCGAGGTGGGCGGGCTTTATGCCCTGGCCTTCATCGTCACCATGAACAAAGACGCCTATGACGCGCTACCCGACGACCTGAAGGCCGTGATCGACCGCAATTCGGGTCCAGTTTGGTCCGGCAGGACGGGCGCTGTTTTCGACGAACTGGATGTCAAGGGACGGGCCGCCGCCGAAGCGGCCGGGCACCAGATCTATACCGTGGCGGGCGGCATCGAAAATCCGGCCTGGAAACCCTATCTGGACGGCATCTCCGAAGCCTATATTGCCGAGCTGGAAGAAAGGGGTCTGCCGGGGCAGGCGGTTTACGACCGAGCGGTGGCACTGGCCGCCAGCTGTGAATAGGGCCTGGCCGGTTTGGCCGCCAAGCCCGGGTGCACTGATCCGGCAGCCATGAAGTCCAGCGTCTCAGTTGAGGAGGTGCGGGTGTGAGACACCTTGTGGCGGCGATCCACCACCTGGCCCAAGCCATGCACGTTGTCAGCGGCGTTCTTTTGGTCCTCATGGTGATGACGGTGCTGTTGGAAGTTTTATCCCGCTTTGTTTTCGGGGTCACCGAGGGTGCCGTCAACGTCACCATTCCCGGCGGCGTGGAATTGGTGAGCTTTGGCCTCTTGTTCATGATCTTGTTCGCCCTGCCCTTTTCGGTGACCCGCGGCCAGGTGATCGTGGATCTGTTCACCGAGGGATTTTCCGAGCGGACGAAGGCCGTGCTTTCAGGAGCCTACACCTTTGGCTTTGCCCTCTTGGGTTTTGCCATGGCAATCCGGTTTTTCGACGCCGTGGCACGCAGCTTCGAAAATGGCGAGACCAGTCAGGATCTGTTGATCCCCTTGTCCTACATCTATGGCGCCGCCGGTTTCGCCACCGCCGTGCTGGGCTTGCGTGCTTTGCTGGTGGGACTGGGACACCTCGCCCGTCGGCGCCCGTCCACGGAAAGCGGGCCGAAAAGGTGAGCGCGCCGCTGATCGGCAGCCTCTGTATCGCCGGCATGCTGGTCATGATCGTTTTGCGCATGCCCGTGGCCTTGGCCATGGCGGCCACCGGTTTCATGGGCTTCGGTTTGATCGTCAGTTTTGATGCCGCCTATGCGATTTTGGGCAGCGGTCCTTTTGAAACCCTGTCCAACTACGGCTTCAGCCCCATCCCCATGTTCATCCTCATGGGCGTGCTGGCCTCCAAGGCTCGGATGTCGTCCGAGCTGTTTGCCGGGGCCCGCAACCTCTTCGGCGCCTGGCGCGGCGGCATGGCCCTGGCGGCGGTCACGTCGTGCGGCGTGTTTTCGGCCATTTCAGGCTCCTCCCTGGCCACGGCCGCCAGCATGGCCCGCGTCGCCCTGCCGGAGATGCGCCGGCACGGCTACGAACCTTCCCTGGCCACGGGTGTCGTGGCGGCGGGCGGCACCCTGGGGATCATGATTCCACCGTCCATCGCCTTGCTGCTTTACGCGCTGATCACCGAGCAGTCGGTAGGGGACATGTTTGTCGCCGGCATTCTGCCGGGTCTTCTGGGGCTGGTGCTCTACGGCACGGCCACCGCCGTTTGGGTTCGGCTGCGGCCCCGGATCGCCCGACCCGGCGCGCCCAGCTCCTTGCGGGAAAAACTGCTCGGTCTGAAAGGCCTGCTGCCCTTCGGCGCCATTTTCACGATGATCATCGGCGGCATTTATGTGGGGCTTTTCACTCCCTCCGAG
>JANQKX010000302.1 GCA_028280915.1 Kiloniellaceae bacterium | reverse complement strand
AACGGACGGCGCCTCGGGAACCGCGCAGGATTTGGGAGAGGGGCGGGCCGGCGGCGGGCCGGGACCGTCGCGCGGCGGGGTGGGCGGTGAGGCTGCTGGTCCGGCCGAGGCGGAAAAATCGGCTTTCCACAACACCGCCGTAAGCCGGACGGCGGCCGGCGGCAAACCTTTGTCGGCCCCGGCCGTGACCGCGGTGTCCTCAAGTGCCGGCAACGGCGATGACGGCCTGTTCCGTGACCCGTCGCGGAACGACGGGCGGGATATCTCGGCGCCGCTGGATCCCCGCTTTACCTTTGAGAATTTTGTCGTGGGCCGTTCCAACGAGCTGGCCTACGCGGCGGCCCGTCGGGTCGCGGAGGCCGGCAGTGTGCCGTTCAATCCGCTGTTTTTGTACGGCGGCGTGGGTTTGGGTAAGACCCACTTGATGCACGCCATCGCCTGGCACATTCGCACCCGGCACCCTGAAAAGAAGATCATCTATCTCTCGGCCGAGAAGTTCATGTTCCAGTTCGTGCGGGCGCTGCGGATCAAGGACACGGTCTCCTTCAAGGAACAGTTCCGTGCGGTCGATATTCTGATGATCGACGATGTGCAGTTCATCGGCGGGCGCGAGGCGACTCAGGAGGAGTTTTTCCACACCTTCAACGCCCTGGTGGACCAAAACCGGCAGGTCGTGGTCTCCGCCGATAAGAGCCCCAGTGACTTGGAAGGCGTTGAGGAGCGCATGCGCTCGCGCCTGGGCTGGGGTTTGGTGGCGGATATTCATCCCACCACCTATGAGCTGCGCTTGGGCATCCTGCAGGCCAAGGCGGAGAAGTTCGATCACGATGTGCCCGCCAAGGTGCTGGAGTTCCTGGCCCACAAAATCACCTCGAACGTGCGCGAGCTGGAAGGGGCCCTGAACCGGGTCATGGCCCATGGCACCCTGGTGGGCCGGCCCATCACCTTGGAAAGCACCCAAGAGGTCCTGCATGACCTGTTGCGGGCCAATGATCGGCGCGTGACCATCGAGGAAATCCAAAAGCGGGTTTCGGAACACTTTAACGTGCGCGTGGCGGATATGCACTCCGCGCGTCGGGCTCGGGCGGTTGCCCGACCCCGGCAGGTGGCCATGTACCTTTCCAAGCAGTTGACCACCCGCTCCCTGCCCGAAATCGGCCGTAAATTCGGCGGGCGGGATCACACAACGGTGATGCACGCGGTCCGGAAAGTGGAGGAACTCAAGGCAACGGATTCCAGTTTCGGCGAAGACGTGGAGTTGCTGCGGCGCATGCTGGAGGCTTGACGGCGGCTTCCATCACGACTCACCATCCCTGAGTCTTGGTATTGGGCGGGTTCCGATCGTCCGGGTTGGATGTCGGAACCCGCATTTCGTTGATTTTTCGCCGTTTATCCCCATTTGATCATTGCAAAAGTGCGGCCAAGCGCGCTTAAAGCTTACCTGGGCGCCGGGCCGTGCTATAGTGTCGGGCCGTATTGCGGTGCGGCAAAATTGGCGCCGTACCCGAAGGAAAAGTGCGAAGTGGATTCCCGGCGGAGGTGAGCCTTCGTTTGGACGTTAAACGACCTCTAAAAAGCGACTTAACTGAACATGCAGCTGACCATTGAACGAGCCGTCCTGTTAAAATCCCTGGCCCACGTGCAAAGTGTTGTGGAGCGGCGCAACACCATCCCCATCTTGTCGAACGTGTTGATCGAGGCCGTGAGCGGCAAGCTCGCTTTGACCGCCACCGACATGGATCTGACCATCGTGGAAGAGGTGGCCGCGGACATCAGCCAGGAAGGGGCCATTACCGCGCCGGCCCATACCTTTTACGACATCGTGCGCAAACTCCCTGATGGTTCGCAGATCGAGATCGCGGCCGGGGGTGAAAGCGGGCAGGTGACCCTGCGGGCCGGACGCTCCAAGTTCAACTTGGCCACCTTGCCGAAAGAGGACTTTCCCACCGGCGGTGAGGAGGACCTGCCCCAATCCTTCAGCCTGGCGGCGAAGGATATCAAGGCTTTGATCGACCGAACCCGCTTTGCCATATCCAACGAGGAAACCCGCTACTATCTGAACGGCATCTATTTTCATGCCGCCGAGACGGACGGCGCGGCGGTATTGCGGGCCGTGGCGACCGATGGCCATCGTTTGGCCCGTTTCGAACTGGCGCTGCCGGACGCGGCGCAAAACATGCCCGGCGTGATCATCCCGCGGAAAACGGTCGGGGAGCTGCGCAAGCTCATCGATGAAACGGACACCGCCATCGAGGTTTCCCTGTCGGACACCAAGATCATCTTTTCCTTCGATACCACGGTGCTGACCTCGAAGCTGATCGACGGGACCTTCCCGGACTATCAGCGGGTGATCCCCAGCGGCAACGACAAGGTCCTGGACGTGGACTGTAAGGCCTTCGCGGCGGCGGTGGACCGGGTTTCCACCATCTCCACGGAAAAGAGCCGGGCGGTGAAGATGGCCATCGACGGGACGTTCCTGACCCTGATGGCCACCAATCAGGAAAACGGCAGTGCCGTGGAAGAGCTGGAGGTGGATTACAAAGGGCCGTCCATCGAGATTGGCTTCAACTCCCGCTACTTATTGGATATCGCCAACCAAGTGGAAGGGGAGCGCATGCAGATGTCCATGGCGGACGCGGCATCGCCAACCTTGATTCGGGAAGGTATCGATCAATCAGCACTTTATGTCCTGATGCCCATGCGGGTGTGACCGCTTTGCCGGTGCCAGCGATCGTATTATCTACATGCCGCTTGATGTGATGACCGTCAGCGAAACGTCGTCTGGGACGAAGGTTTCGTCCTCGCCATCTCCGACTGCCGTCCAGGCGGCGACGGTGGATGAGCGTACCTATTTGACGCGGCTGATGCTGAGCGAGTTCCGGTCTTACGAATTGGCGGAAGTCCGGTGCGATGGCCGGTCGGTTGTGCTCTTCGGACCCAACGGGGCCGGCAAGACCAACCTCTTGGAGGCCCTTTCCTTGCTGGCGCCCGGACGGGGCCTGCGCCAGGTCAAGCTCTCTGACGTGATCCGGCAGACCAAGCCGGAAGCGGCGGCGCCGCCGCGTCCTTGGGCGGTTGCCGCGGATGTCATGACCCCCCTGGGGCTGCGGCGGCTCGGTACCGGCATCGACCCATCGCGCACGGGTAACAGGGAATGGCGTTCA
>JANQKX010000240.1 GCA_028280915.1 Kiloniellaceae bacterium | reverse complement strand
CCTCCGAAGAGCCCGAACACGCAGCCCACGCCCGCGCCCTTGAGCACCTGGTAAACCGCTTCGCCGCCGTTGATCGCGTCATCGCCCCTGTCCCTCAATAACGCAGGATCGGCCCGTGTCCCGGTCTTAATCGTCACGTCCAGAGACGCCAATTCGGCCGCCAGGTTGGTGGCCATGCCGCCGAACTCCTCCCGCCCCGGCAGGCGCTGGGCGAGCAGCACCTGGCCGCCCAGGCGCGGCGCGGCCTCATAGAGGGTGACCCGGTGGCCCCGCTCGGCCGCCGCTGCCGCGGCTTTCATGCCGCCCGGCCCGCCGCCCACGACGGCGATGCGCTTGGACTTGGCCACCCGGGCCAAGGGCATCAGTTCCGTTTCCCGCCCCGATACGGGGTTTTGAATGCACGAGATACCAAAGCCCTTGTGGGCGCGTCCGATGCAGGACTGGTTGCAGGCAATGCAGGCGCGGATGTGATCGAGCCGGCCGGCCGCCGCCTTGGCCACCATGTCCCCGTCGGCGATCAGGGCGCGGGTCATGCCGCAGAGGTCGGCCTGGCCGTTGGCGATGATCGCTTCGGCGGTTTGCGGTTGATTGATGCGCCCGGTGGCGATCACGGGCTTGCCGGTTTTTTGCCGAATCGCCTGGGCAAAGGGCGCCGTGTAGCCGTTTGCCACCCCCATGGGCGGAACGATGTGAACCGACGCGCCCAGGCTGGCGGAGGTGCCGCAGACAACGCTGAAGTGATCCACCTCCGGGGCAAGGGCCTCACAAGCAGCCAAGACCTCGCCCGGGTCCAGGCCCAGGTCGTCCATTTCGTCGCCAGAGATGCGAAGCCCCAGCGCCAGATCCGGCGCGGTTGCGCGCACCGCCCGGCACACGGCCAAAAGAAAGGCCCGCCGGCGGGTGTCGTCGCCGCCCCAGGCATCGTCCCGCAGGTTGACCCGGGGGTTGAGGAACTGGGACGGCAGATAGCCATGGCTGGCCACGATCTCAACACCATCATAGCCGGCCGCTGCCAGGAAGCCCGCCGCCCGGCCGAAGCCGGCGATCACCTCTTCGATCAGCGCGGCGGACATGGCCCGGGGCATGATGTGGAAGCGCTCGTTGGGCACCGCCGAGGGAGCAAAGGCCACGGGCATCAAGCCGGAGGTGGGCGCCAGCAATTCCCGGCCGGGGTGGAACAGCTGGGCGAAGATCTTGCTGCCGTGGGCCTGGACGGCGCGGGCCAACTTGGCAAAGGGCGCCACGCAGCTATCGTCCACGGCCATCAGGGTATCGTTGGAAAACAGCGCCGTGGGGTGCACGCCCGTGACCTCGGTGATGATCAGGCCCACGCCGCCCCGGGCCCGGGCCGCGTGATAGGCGATCAATGGCTCGTTGGGCACCAGATGGGCCAAGTGGGTGTGGTGCCCGGTGGAGACCACCCGGTTTTTCAGCGCGACCCCGCCCAAGCGCAGGGGCGAAAACAAATGGGGGAATCTTTGCGAAGATCCATCGATCATTTCGTTTTCCATTGGGTCCCGCCTTCCTCCCGGCCAACCTAAGCAGCCGTCGCCGAGGGCGGCAGCAGGATATGGAAATCGCGGCGCAGGGCGCGGTCCACGTCAGCGGGCAGATGGCGGGGGTGGTGGTCGCGCAGGATGGCGCGCGCCGCCTCCCGGGCCCGGTCCAGCATGTCCCGGCTGCCCGCCTCCGCCCAAGATTCGGGCGTTTGCCGGTCGGCGATGCGGG
>JANQKX010000225.1 GCA_028280915.1 Kiloniellaceae bacterium | reverse complement strand
GCCTTGATGACCGCTTACAACGGCCAGCGGGTGGGCGCCGCCACCGAGATGACCACCCGGGCGGACAAAAAGGGCGACCGCTACGTGCTGACCGGCAAGAAGCACTGGATCACCGGCGGCGGGGTCTCGCGCCTGCACCTGATTTTCGCCCGGGTCTTCGAGGACGGGGTGGAACAGGGCATCGGCGGTTTCATCACCGTGCGGGAGTCGGACGGCAGCGCGCCCCAAGGCCTGACCATCGGCGCGCGGGAGCCCACCATGGGCTTGCGCGGCATTCCCGAGACCGAGGTGATCTTCGACCAGTTGGAGATCCCCGAGGACATGCTGCTTCGGCCGCCCCAAGGCCTGCGCCGGGGCTTTGGCGCCTTGATGACCGCTTACAACGGCCAGCGGGTGGGCGCCGCCACCGTGGCCCTGGGCATCGCCGCCGGAGCTTACGAGGCCGCCTTGGCCTACAGCCAGGAGCGCGAGCAATTCGGCCGCCCCATTTGTGAATTCCAAGGCCTGCAGTGGATGCTCTCGGACATGTCGATCCAGACCGCGGCGGCCCGGGCGCTCATTCATCAGACCGCGGACTGCGACGGTTTCCCTGACATGCTGGCGGCGGCCCAGGCCAAGGTCATGGCCTCGGAAGCGGCGATCAAAATCACCAACGATGCCCTGCAGGTCTTCGGCGCAGCGGGCTATTCCCGCAACCGTCCCCTGGAGCGCATGGTGCGGGATGCGCGCATGTTCACCATCGGCGGCGGCACGGCCCAGATCCTGCGCACGGTGGTGGCCGGCCAGATCCTGAACCGGAAGCTGCCGCAAACCCGCGACGGCTATCTGAACCAACCCAAAGCGGGAGCCCACTGATGGCGACAGCAGCGGAAGTCCTGGCAAAGGCCCTTTACGAGGCCGGCTGCCGCCACGCCTTCGGCATTCCCGGCGGCGAAGTCCTGACGGTCATGCACGCCCTTGCCGACGCCGGTATCGATTTTAAGCTGTCCAAGCACGAAAATCCGGCGGGCTTCATGGCCGAAGGCACCTATCACGTGACCGGCAAGCCGGGCATCCTGGTGGCCACCATCGGGCCGGGCGTGGCCAACGCGGTCAACGTGGTGGCCAACGCCTATCAGGACCGGGTGCCCATGATCTTCCTGACCGGCTGCGTCGATCCCGTGGATCAAGCCGGCTACACCCACCAGGTTTTCGACCAGGTGCGGCTTCTCAGCTCCATCACCAAGGCCAGTTTCAGCCTGGCGGACGGCGCGGTGGAGGTCTTGGCGGAAAAGGCCCTGACCACCGCCATGGAAGGCCGGCCGGGCCCGGTCCACATCGACATCCCCATCAGCCTGGCCGCCAAGGACCAGGGCACGCCTCGCGCCATCACCCCGCGACACTACGAGCTGGGCCGGCCCATGGACGGCCCCGCCCTCGCGGCGGCCCAAGCAGCCTTCGCTAAGGCGGAGCGGCCGATCCTGATCGCCGGCGTGGAGGTGCTCGCGCAAGGCGCGGAAGAGGCCGTGGCGCGGCTGGCCGAGGACTACCGTATCCCCTTGGTCACCACCTATAAGGCCAAGGGCATTCTGCCGGAAGACCACGAGCTGGCCCTGGGCGGCGCCGGCCTGTCGCCCCTCGCCGATCAGCACATCCTGCCCCTGATCCAGTCGGCGGACATGATCATCCTGGCGGGCTACGACCCCATCGAGATGCGCCACGGCTGGAAGCAGGTCTGGGATCCGGAGCAGGTGCCCGTCATCGAATTCGTCGCCGCCCCGGTGGATCACGGCATGCACCGGGCCAGCCAGACCTTCATCTGCCATATCGGCGCCGGCCTGAAGGCACTCCGCCAGGGCAGCGAACCGCGCCAGGCCGGGTGGCCGGACCAGGCCCCCAGCCGAACCCGGCAAGCCTTGGCCGCGGCCTTTCCCATGGACGAGGCCTGGGGCCCCGCCGCGATCGTTGATGAGGTCCGAAAGCACCTGCCCGCCAACGGCATCGCCACGGTGGACAGCGGTGCTCACCGCATTCTTCTGTCCCAAATCTGGCGCTGCGATGCCCCGCGCGGCCTGCTGCAGTCCAGCGGCCTGTGCACCATGGGCTGTGCCCTGCCGCTTGCCATGGGCGCCAAGCTGGCGGCGCCGGAGCGGCCCGTGGTGGCGTTTTCCGGCGATGCGGGCCTGGACATGGTGCTGGGCGAACTGACCACCCTGCGCGATTTGAAGCTGCCGGTGGTGGTGGTGGTTTTTGTCGACGCCTCCCTGGCCCTGATCGAGCTCAAGCAGCGCGGCAGCGGCCGGGAAAACCTTGGCGTGGATTTCGGCCAAACGGATTTCGCCGCGCTCGCCCAGGCCGTCGGGGGTTATGGCGTGACCGTGACCAATCGGCAGGATCTGGGCAAGGCCATCGCCGAGGGGATCAGCGCCGACCAGTTCACCATCGTCGCCGCGCAGATCCCCCGCACCAGCTACGACGGGCGTTTTTAGGCGCGGTACCGTCCCCTACAAATCGGGAAGCAGTGCCGGTTAACCCAGACGGCCGTGGCAGTGCTTGTATTTTTTGCCCGAGCCGCAAGGACAGGGCGCGTTGCGTTGCACCTTGCCCCAGGTCTCCGGGTCCGTGGGATCGATGGTCGCAGCGGCGGCACGGCTTTGCACGGGCCGGGTCATGGTTTTTGTCCCGCCCCCATTGGCCCGGGCCTCGCCCTGTTCCGCCTCGGCCTGGGCCACGGCCGGGTCAACCCGTCCCTCGTGGGTGGGCGGCGCGCGGCGCACCACGGTGGCCGGCGGGGCATCGGCCACCGAAACCTCGAAGCGGCTCAGCAGCATGGTCACCTCGTCGCGGACCTGGGCCAGCATTTCCTCGAACAGCTCGAAGGCTTCACGCTTGTATTCGTTGAGCGGATCACGCTGACCATAAGCCCGAAGGGTAATACCCTGACGCAGATGATCCAGGGACAGCAAGTGGTCCTTCCACTGCTTGTCGATAATCAGCAGCAAGACCTGCTTTTCCAGCGCGCGCATGGCGCCAGGCCCGAAGTTGGCTACCTTGGTGGCCATCTTCTTGTTCACCGCGGTTTCGATGCGCTCGCGAATTTCCTGTTCGGCGATACCCTCTTCCTTGGCCCATTCGGTGATCTCCAGATCGAGCCCGAAAATGCGCAGGGTTTCCTCGTGCAGCGCGTGGATCTCCCACTGCTCCGAATAGGCATTCTTGGGGATGAAGCGGGTGATCATATTGTCGACCACCTCTTGGCGCATGACCTCCACGTCCTCGCGCACGTCCTCCGCGCGCATCAGATCGCGGCGCTGCTCGAAGATCACCTTACGCTGATCGTTCATCACGTCGTCGTACTTGAGCAGATATTTCCGGCCTTCGAAGTGCCGTTCCTCGACCCGTTTTTGCGCCTTTTCCAAGGCCTTGTTGACCCAGGGGTGGACGATGGCCTCGCCCTCTTGCAGGCCCAGCTTGCGCAAGACCCCGTCCATGCGGTCGGAACCGAAGATGCGCATCAGGTCATCTTCCAGACTCAAGAAGAACTTGGAGGCGCCCGGGTCGCCCTGACGGCCGGAGCGGCCGCGCAGCTGATTGTCGATACGACGGCTCTCGTGGCGTTCACTGCCGATGACATAGAGCCCGCCCGCATCCAAGGCCACTTTTTTGGCCGCGGCAATTTCGCCGGTGATGGCCTCGATCTTGGCCGCGCGCTTGGCTTCGTCCTGGATCCCGTCCGCTTCATGGGCGGTACGCATTTCCACGTTGCCGCCCAATTGAATATCCGTGCCCCGGCCCGCCATGTTGGTGGCGATGGTCACGGCGCCGGGCACGCCGGCCTGGGCGATGATCATGGCTTCCTGCTCGTGAAAGCGGGCATTCAGCACCTGGTGGGGGATCTTTTCCTTTTTCAAGACGGCGGAGAGGGATTCCGATTTTTCGATGGAAACCGTGCCCACCAGGATCGGCTGGCCCCGCTCCCGGCAGTCCTTGATCTGCTCCACGATCGCGACGTTTTTCTCGCCTTCGGTGCGATAGACCTCGTCATCGAAATCCTGCCGGATCGCCGGCACGTTGGTGGGAATCTCGATCACATCCAGCCCATAGGTGTCCATGAACTCGGCCGCCTCGGTCATGGCCGTGCCGGTCATGCCCGCCAGTTTGTCATAGAGGCGGAAATAGTTCTGGAAGGTGATCGAGGCCAGGGTCTGGTTTTCCTGCTGGATGTTGACCCCTTCCTTGGCCTCCAAGGCCTGGTGCAGGCCATCGGAATACCGCCGGCCTTCCATCATGCGGCCGGTGAACTCGTCGATGATGACCACCTTGTCGTCCTTGACGATGTAGTCCTTATCGGCCTGGAAAAGTTTATGGGCACGCAGGGCCTGGTTGGCGTGGTGCAAGAGGTTCACGTTCTGAATGTCGAACAAGGACCCCTGCTCCATCAGGCCCGTACCCTTCATGAGCTCTTCGATGTGCTCGCTGCCCGCCTCGGTGAAGGTGACGGAACGGACCTTTTCGTCCTTTTCGTAGTCTTCTTCTACCAGCTCGGGGATCAGCTTGTTGACCTTAATATAGCTTTCCGAAGAGTCCTCGGCGGCACCGGAGATGATGAGCGGTGTGCGGGCTTCGTCGATCAGGATCGAGTCCACCTCGTCGACGATGGCGTAGTTGAAATCCCGCTGGACCATGTCCTCCAACTGGAATTTCATGTTGTCGCGCAGGTAGTCGAAGCCGAACTCGTTGTTGGTGCCGTAGGTCACGTCGCAGCCGTAGGCCGCCCGGCGCTCCGCATCGGACAGCCCGGGCACGATGCAGCCCACGGTCAGGCCCAAAAACTCGTAGATCTGCCCCATCCAGGCGGCGTCCCGGCGAGCCAGGTAGTCGTTCACGGTCACCACGTGCACGCCCTTGGCCGCGATGGCGTTCAAATAGACCGCCAAGGTCGCCACCAAGGTCTTACCCTCGCCCGTCTTCATTTCCGAGATCATGCCCCTGTGGAGCACCATGCCGCCCATAAGCTGCACGTCGAAGTGGCGTTGCCCCAGGGTCCGCTTGGCCGCCTCCCGCACGGTGGCGAAGGCCTCCACCAAAAGGTCGTCCAGGCTCTCGCCCGCTTGGTGCCGCTCGCGAAATTGACCGGTACGCCCCGTCAGCTCCGCGTCGCTCAGCGCCTCCAGCTCGGGCTCTAAGGCATTGATTGCCTTGACCTTCTGGTCGAGCCCCTTGACATAACGATCATTGGCAGATCCAAACAGCCGTTTGGCGAGCGCGCCGAACATATGAGATCCTCAAAACCTAATTTGGGCGGGAATGCATTCTTGCCGAGACAAATAGGCCTCCGTCCCAAGTCTGTCAATCATTGGGGGGCCGCGCCGGCCCCTCGGTGCCAATGAAGGTCGCGGAAATTCAATGGGAGCCCTGAAAGCACCGGTTTTTGGCCGGAAAGGTTGAGCAACCCTCGGCCGGAGCCCGTGTTCCTACCAATAGAGTGTTCCTAGCACAGAGCCCCCGTTTTGGCCCCAAACCTCAACAGTGGGCTTGCGCTGTGGTGCGTTGCGTGCATGATGCGCCCCAAATCGGCCCCGGCCATGAAGGCCATGGCTTGCCATCGGAAAGGATCTCCCGACATGATCGTCAAAAAGTTACCGCTCGCCCTGGTGCTGGGCGCGGCCCTTGCCATGAACGCGCCCAGCGCGATGGCGCAATCGGAGGAAACGGGCGGTGAGGACCCGGTGCTGGCCACGGTCAACGGAAAGCCCATTTACCGCTCGGAGGTCGTAGAAGCCGCAGAGCAACAGTTGCCGGCCCAATATCAAAGCGGTATCGAGCAAGCGATTCCCGCCCTGCTTCAACGCATGATCGATGTACAGCTTATAGGAGATGCCGCCATAGCGGCCGGTTACGAAGACAACGAGCAAGTACAAGAGCTTGTGGCTGAAGCAAAAGAAAACATCATCCTGAATATCTACTTGCAAGACGCCGTCAGCGCTCGGATCTCTGACGAGGACCTGCAAACCGCCTATGACGGCTTTTTGGCGGACAACCCGCCCCAGACCGAGGTGCACGCCCGCCACATCCTGCTGGAGGACGAGGCCGCCGCCAAGGAAGTCATCGCCGAGCTGGAAAACGGCGGCGACTTCGTCACCCTAGCCCAGGAACGCTCCACCGGCCCCTCCGGCCCCAACGGGGGCGATCTGGGCTATTTCACCGCCGACCGCATGGTGCCGGAGTTTTCCGCCGCCGCCTTTGAGCTGGCGCCCGGCGAATTCAGTAAGGAACCGGTCCAGACCCAGTTCGGCTATCACGTGATCAAGGTAGAAGACAAACGGGACACGGTCTCGCCCACCCTGGAAGAGATGGAGCCCCAACTGCGCGAGGAAATGACCGCTCAGGTGGTCCAGGACCTGCTCGCCGAGTTACGCGAGGGCGCCGAGATCGAGGTCATCATCCCCGAAGGCCAAGGTGAGGCCGCGGAAGATCCGGCCGCCGGCGCCGAGGCAGAGACCGAAACCGACGAAACGGCGCAGTAAGGACCGGGAAACCCATGCCGGTCTCACCCCTCGCCCCCAAAAGCTTCCCCGAGATGCCGGCGGTGGCGGGCGCCCGGCTGGCGACCCGCGCCTGCGGCGTTAAGTATAAGGACCGCACGGACGTCTGCCTCTTCGCCTTCGATCCGGGCACGACCGTGGCCGGGGTCTTCACCAAGTCGAAGACCGCCTCCGCCCCGGTGGAATGGTGCCGCAGGGCGCTGAAGGGCAAAAAGGCCCGGGCCATCATCGTCAACGCGGGCAACGCCAATGCCTTCACCGGCCGGGCGGGCAAAAAGTCCGTGGACCGGGTGGTCGACGGGGTGGCGGGGGCCTTGGACTGCCCCAAGGGCCAGGTGTTTGCCGCCTCCACCGGCGTGATCGGCGAGCCCCTGCCCGACCAGACCATCACCAACGCCCTGAAAGCCTTGGCGGGTGATCTGAAGGGCGACGGCTGGGACGGGGCCGCCCAGGCGATCATGACCACCGATACCTTCCCCAAGGGGGCGACCCGCAGCGCCCTCATCGGCGAGCAAGAGGTGACCCTCAACGGCATCGCCAAGGGCTCGGGCATGATCGCGCCGGACATGGCGACCATGCTGTCCTTCCTCGCCACCGACGCCAAGCTGCCGGCGCCCTTGCTGCAGCGCCTCTTGGAAGACGCCATCGGGCGCAGTTTCAATTGCATCACCGTGGACGGGGACACCTCCACCAGCGATACGGTGCTCATCGCCGCCACCGGCCAGGCCCGTCATCCCAAACTGAGCGCCGATACCAAACTCGGCGACCCGCGCCTCAAGGCCTTCCGGGCCGCCCTAACCGACCTGCTCATGGATCTGGCCCACCAGGTGGTGCGCGACGGCGAAGGGGCACAAAAGTTCGTCACCATCGATGTGGCCGGCGCGGCCTCGAAAAACGCGGCGCGCAAGATCGGTCTGGCCATCGCCAATTCCCCTTTGGTCAAAACCGCCATCGCCGGCGAGGACCCCAACTGGGGCCGAATCGTCATGGCCGTGGGCAAGGCGGGGGAAAAGGCCGATCGAGACCGCTTGGCCATTTCCATCGGCGGGGTGGAAGTGGCCCGTCGCGGCGAAGTAGTGCCCGGGTATGACGAGGCGCCGGTGGCCCGCCACATGAAGGGCCAGGACATCGCCATCGCGGTGGACGTGGGTGTGGGGCGGGGCCGGGCGCGGGTCTGGACCTGCGGCCTGACCCACGGCTACATCGACATCAACGCCGACTACCGCAGCTGAGTATCCACCCGTGGTCCCGATCCCCAGCGCAGACAACCCGGAACTGGCCGACGGCTGTTGGTCGGCCGATGAACGGGGGCAAGAGGGCCTGCCCCTGCTCCTGGTCGCGGCGGTCGCCATGGTGGATGCGGACGGTCGGGTGCTCATCGCCCGCCGCCCGGAAGGCAAGGCCATGGCGGGCCTGTGGGAATTTCCCGGCGGCAAGCTGCACGACGGCGAAACCCCCGAGCAGGCCCTGGTCCGGGAATTGAACGAAGAGCTGGGCATCGACACGCGGCAAAGCTGCCTGGCTCCCATCGCCTTTGCCTCCCATCGTTACGAGCGCTTTCATCTGCTCATGCCGCTTTTTGTCTGCCGGGTCTGGGAAGGGCGGATCACCGCCCGCGAGGGACAGGAACTGGCCTGGGTGCGGCCGCCCCGCCTGGCCGACTACCCCATGCCGCCGGCGGACCTGCCGCTCATCGCCCTGCTGCGGGACCTGCTTTAAGTCTTTTTAAATCCGGCCTTATCGTCGGTGGGGATCTCCGAAGTCTCCAACGCATCGGCCAGGCGGCCCCGGGCACTGCCCGGCCGCAGCGGCTGGGGCTGGGACCGGTGGGGCGCCCAAGCGGTCAGGTAGATCACCTCGAAGGTGGCCGGCACCCGCCCGTCGGGCAGCCCGTGTTTCTCCTGATAGATCTGCGCCGCCCGCCGCAGCACCGCCCGCCGGGTCAGACCCTCGGGGCGCTCCCTGCCGGCGTGGCTTTCCCCCATGCCCCGCAGATCGGCCATCAAGGCCAGCGGGCTGGAAAAATGCACCTCGATGCTATCCAGATCCGCCACCGGCAAGGCGAAGCCGGCCCGCTGCAGCAGCGCGCCCGCGTCGCGCAGATCCACAAAAGGGGACACCCGGGGACGGGCCCCGCCGGTGGTCTCCAGTTCCCCCTGCATGAGGGCATCGCGCAGCTGGTGCAAGGTGGCGCCGCCGAAAAAGGCCGCCAGGAACAAGCCGTCCGGCTTCAGGATGCGGTTGATCTGCAGCAGGGTGCCGGGCAGGTCGTTGACCCAATGCAGGTCCAGCGCCGAGATCACCAAATCGAAACTGGCCTGGGCGAAGGGCAAGCATTCCCCGTCTCCCACCACCACGGGATGGCCCAAGGATTGCACGGCCGCCGCCATGACGGGCGAAAGCTCACAGTGAACCAGGCTTTCCACCCCGCCCTTTTGCCCCAGATGGGGCGCCAGAAAGCCCGTGCGGCAGCCCAGGTCCAGGATGTTGGGAAAGGCCCGGGTCACGTCCTCCAGACGGTCCGCCAAGCGGGCCGCCACCTCGCGGAACAAAAAGTCATGTTCGGACAATACAGCCGCCGCGCGGTCACGGCGTTTCCGAAGCAACGAACGGTCGAAAATTTTTGCACTCTCCGTCATGGCCGCACTATGCTCATCCCCATGGAACAGGCCAACGACTTTTTGCCGAGGGGCACCTGCTTGTCAGGTGGCCCATACTCACCAGGTGGCCCATGGCCAACCTGAAAAACCTGCAAGGACGCCTGACCGATAACTGGTCCGG
>JANQKX010000158.1 GCA_028280915.1 Kiloniellaceae bacterium | reverse complement strand
GCGGGAGGCCGCGATCCGCGCCAGTTCCGCCCGGGGCGCCACGGCCACCCATCCCACCGGCATGCCGTCCTGATAGGCAATCAGGCCGGGCGCCCGCTCCTGCCCGGCCAATTTTGCCATGGCCGTACGGCGGCGTTCTCTCATGGAACCGGTGCCCGGCAAGGCGTCCATCTGCTTGTTGGTCAGGCGGGGATGCAGGCACCAACAGCTGCGCCCCCAGTTACCCCGGAAAACCTCGCCCAGATCGTCCATCAGAGCCGGGGTCAGGGGATGAAAGTTCAGCATGGTCCCCTCAAGGGTTCATTTATTGCAATGACAGTGTCCAGTTGGCCAAACAAATGTAGCTGAGCCTTAACCAAAGGCAAACCCGAACAGCCCCCTTCAAATCCTTGTCTGGGCCGAGGCCAGTCCAGCCACGGGTGAGGCCAGCCCAGCCACGGGTAAGGTCCCAAGATTTAGCATCCTTGCATTAACGATAAAATGGGGTGTGCTAATATAAAATACTATTTTAACTATATTTTTGAGTTGCTATTTTCAGACGTTTCTATGTAAATAAGAAGTATCTTAAAGGGAAGGAGTGAGGAAATGGCAAAGTTTTACTTTGGGCCTGGACACAATCCGGATTTTACCATGAGCCCGAATGTGCCGGGCGAATGGACGGTCTGGAGCACTTCCCTCTTGCGGTTTGAGAGAGGCCCCTTGGATTTTGAATACGGGGGCCGCTTCCCGATGAATGCCAACGATCAAATCATCGGCGGCAATCTCACGCGCTATACGGTGAAACTGAACGACGAAATCGCTCTTAGCATGGAAGATTTTTCCGTGTCGGCGGTCCTTGCATTCGATCATCTGGCCCAGAATGACTTTGCCGGCTTTGAAGCGCTGATTTTTGCCGGGGCGGATGAGTTTTCCGGTTCCCGCTTCGGAGATGTCCTGAGCGCTTATAGCGGCGCTGATTTGATGAGAGGCTTCGGCGGCGACGACAAAATGCATGGTGGAAATGGCAACGATACGGTCGATGGCGGTGTCGGCAACGATCTCCTGGTCGGCGCCAACGGCAGGGATAAATTGCTGGGTGGCGCGGGTAGGGACGAGCTTTATGGCGATAACGGGAGAGATGACCTGCGTGGCGGCACCGGCAAAGACCAGCTTTTTGGCGGCAATGGCAACGATCGCCTCAACGGGGGCGGTGGGATCGACCAAATGGAAGGGGGCAACGGCAGCGATCTCTACATCGTTGACCGTAGCGGCGACAAGATCGTTGAGAAACAACAGAACGTGACGGACAAGGTGCGTGCCTACAAATCCTTCAAGCTACCGGACCTGGTCGAGAATCTGACGCTGATGGGCGCGGAGGATATCAACGGGACCGGGAACGGGCTGGCCAACCGCCTCACCGGCAATCGGGGCGATAATCACCTGACTGGCAAAAACGGTGCGGACCTGTTGAATGGCAAAAAAGGCGATGATGATCTGGACGGTGGCCGGGACGCCGACAAACTGAGGGGCGGCAGCGGGAATGACCGGCTTCTGGGTGGCGCCGGCAACGATGTTCTTGACGGCGGCGTGGGCGACGACACTTTTGTCATCCTTCAAGGCACCGACCGGGACACGATCCTGGACTTCTTGGATGGGGCCGACCTCTTGGACGTGAGCGATTTTGGCTTCGGCGATGCCGGCGACGTCCTGGCGCTGGCGAGCCAGAAGGGCGCCAACACCCATATTCAGCTGTCGGACAACGACTTGGTCGTGCTGCGGCAAACATCAGTCGATGACCTGGACGAAATTCACTTTATCGTTTAGGGGCGACCGTTCCTTTTAGCGGTGTCACCTAATCCCGTCGAGGTCCTCGCTAAAGGGCGGTAGGGGCAGGGAAACCCCTATGGTGCCGAATTATGGTGATTTAGCGCGTGGCCTCAGTAGGTCTGCGTATGGGGTCCCAGGGCGGCGTTGATCAACTGATTGGTGCTGGAGAGCTGGGCGCCCCGCACCCCCGTACCCGGGTTGGGGTTTAACGTCGCCACTTCGGGGTTTTGCATACCGATCATCCGACAAAAATACCAAACGGTTTTCCTTGGCCAAGCGATCATGACATTCCCCGTTGATTTCTTAAACGGTGTCGGGAATGGGGAAGGGAGGGACGATTTCGCTGATCCCTGGAACTGGCGGGAAAAAAAGACATGCGCGGTCTTTCTCATGCAGTTACCTTCGCCTAGCATCATTAATGGGATTGTTGCTATTGAGCGCCTGGCCGAGAAACTGCCATGGTCTGCCGGCGGTGAAGTGGAAGGAAAAATGGGGACAAGAAAAACAGTCAAGAAGCTGCTTTTCCGTCGGGGGATGATCGTGTCCAACGCTGTCAAAACCGCTGAGATTGAGGCGTTTTTGATGCGGTTTCGCGCACATTATGTGTCGGTCGAGTTGATTCGCATCGGCGGTGATGGGGACGGCGGTTACTTGGTTCCTGACATACTCAAAACCGCAAGCCACTGTTTTAGTCCCGGTGTTTCCCACACCGCCGATTTTGAATTTGAATTGAGCCGTTCCTATGGGATCAGAAGTTTCATGGCGGACGCGAGCGTAGCGTCAGCGCCACTGGATGACGCGAACTTTACTTTTCTGAAAAAGTTCATTGGGAATTGTTCGCAAGGCGATTTGATCACACTTGGTGATTGGATGGATCTAAGCCTTGAGGGCGAAGAAAAAGAACTGATCCTGCAAATGGATATCGAAGGCGGCGAGTATGATGTCCTGGTTTATGAATCAGCGGAAAGGCTTCGGCGCTTCTCAGTGATGATCATCGAGTTTCATGATTTGGAGCGAATCTTCGATCCGCATTTTCTGAAAATGTTTTCGAGCATCTTCGAAAAACTCTACCGCTATTTTTCCATCTGTCACGTGCATCCGAACAATCGTGGTGGTGTGGTTTCCTTGAACGGCATCGAAGTACCGAATGTTATCGAGGTGACTTTCGTTAGAAATGACTACGTGGACGAGGTCAAAACCGGCGACGAAATCAGGTTGCCGCACGGTTTGGATCATAAAAACGTGGCGGACAGGGAAGATATCAAGATGCCGGAATCATGGTGGAAATGATTTGTTGGATGGGTCGTCATATTGAGCCGTTACTTGGTTGACAGTTGCCTCTGTTTTGTGGCGGCCGCCTTGGCGGCGTTTTGGGCGTGTTGCTCTTGATGACCGGAGCCGCTGCCTAACAATGACCGCTGCTAGACAATGGTCTGGTCAAGGCTTCGTGAACCTGGCAGCATGCCAACCGCGATCGGGAAGATGGGGCCGTGAGGCGTTCCCGACCAGCTTTTTTTGAGAGTTATCTATGCCTGCCGAATGTCGTCACGCGGCCGAGGGTCGCTTTAGTCTTTGCCCGCTTGGCATCCGCAGTCAGCACCATGGCCGGGGCGACGGCCTTGTCTTGACGAACGGCCCTTATTGTTTCGACTTATGCGAGGTCACCTGGCGGGTGCCGGGCCGGCCGCCGGAGCAAGCTGTTTTGCCCGCTGGTGAAGTCCTGGCCTGGGCCGGGGAGCGCGGGGCGGGGGATCAGGCCGAGGCGCTTTTGGCGCTCCTCACCGCGGCGCGCGCGCCCCTCTGTGGCCTGGATCTGGCGCGGCCGCGTATCATGGGCATCTTGAACGTCACGCCCGATTCCTTTTCCGACGGGGGCGACCGCTTCGATCCGGAGCGCGCCATCGCCGATGGTTTGGCGATGATGGAAGCGGGCGCCGACATTCTCGATGTGGGCGGCGAATCGACCCGGCCCGGCGCCGCGCCGGTGCCCCGGGACGACGAGATCCAAAGGGTGGTGCCGGTGATCAAGGCCCTGAGCACGGCCGGCGCCCTTGTTTCCATCGACAGCCGTCACGCCCCGGTGATGGCGGCGGCCATCGAGGCGGGCGCGCGGATCATCAACGACGTGACGGCGCTGACCGGCGATCCCCAGTCCTTGCGTCTGGCCGCCGACGCGGGCGTGCCGGTGATCCTGATGCACATGCAGGGCGAGCCCCAAACCATGCAGCGCAATCCCAGCTACGACGATGCGGCACTGGATATCTTCGATTACCTGGCGGCCCGGATCGCGCTTTGTGAAGAGGCCGGACTCCCGCGGGAGCGCATCGTGGTGGATCCCGGGATCGGTTTTGGCAAAAACCTGGATCACAATCTGCGGGTCCTGGAGCAAATGGCGGTTTACCATGGCCTGGGCTGCCCGGTGATGCTGGGCGCGAGCCGCAAGTCCTTCATCGGCCGTTTGGCCCCGGGGGCGGCGGCGCCCAAGCAGCGTATGCCCGGCTCCTTGGCGGTCGCCTTGAGCGCTGTGGCCCGGGGTGTTCAGTTGCTGCGGGTCCACGACGTGGCGGAAACCCGCCAGGCGGTCGCCGTCTGGCAGGCGGTCGAAGAGGCTGCCGGAAATCCATGAATGCAAGACCGTCGAAAGCCGGATAAAGTTGATTGAGGTCAAGCACTTGCTCACAATCCTCCGCTAGGATTATTGGCTGAGAATTTTTTTGATACTGGAAGCAAAAGATGACTCGTAAACTGTTTGGCACCGACGGCATCCGCGGCCGGGCGAATGAGGAACCGATCACGCCGATGACCGCTTTGGCGGTGGCCCAATCGGCGGGCATCGAGTTCCGCCGCGGCGATCATCGCCACACGGTGGTCATCGGCAAGGATACCCGTTTGTCGGGTTACATGCTGGAGCCCGCCTTGACCGCCGGTTTCATTTCGGTGGGCATGGACGTGGTGCTCTTGGGCCCGCTGCCCACCCCGGCGGTGGGCATGTTGGCCCGGTCCCTGCGGGCCGACCTGGGGGTGATGATCTCGGCCTCCCACAATCCTTACCAGGACAACGGAATCAAACTCTTCGGTCCGGACGGCTACAAGCTTTCCGATGACGTGGAGCGCTCCATCGAAGCCCGCTTGGCGCCCGAGGCCAACGGGGCGCTGGCCCGGGCCCTGGCGCCGGCTGAACGTTTGGGCAACGCCAAGCGGTTGAACGATGTGCTGGGCCGCTACATCGAGTTCGTCAAAGCGACCTTTCCCAAACACTTGCGCCTCGACGGCCTGAAGATCGTGGTGGACTGCGCCAATGGGGCGGCCTATCGGGTGGCGCCCAGCGTGCTTTATGAACTGGGGGCGGAGGTGGTTGCCGTGGCAGTGGAGCCCAACGGTTACAACATCAACCGCAATTGCGGCGCCACGGCGCCCTCGGCCATGCAGGCGGCGGTGGTGACCCATGGGGCCGACCTGGGCATCGCCCTAGACGGGGACGCGGACCGGCTCATCCTCGCCGACGAAACGGGCCGGATCGTGGACGGCGACCAAGTGATGGCGCTGATCGCCGCCTCCTGGTCCCGGGCCGGTCGGCTCAAGGGCGGCGGCTTGGTCAGCACGGTCATGTCCAATCTGGGCCTTGAATACCACATGAAATCCTTGGGCCTTGACTTGGTCCGCACCCCCGTGGGCGACCGCTATGTGGTGGAAAAGATGCGGGCCAGCGGGCACAACATCGGCGGCGAACAATCGGGCCACATCGTGCTGAGCGACTATGCCACCACCGGTGATGGCTTGATCGCCGCCCTGCAGGTCTTGGCGGTGGTCGTGGAAAGCGGCATGCGGCCCAGCCGGGTCACCCAGGTCTTCACCGCCTTGCCGCAAACCATGCGAAACGTGCGTTTCAGCGGCGGGGCGCCCCTGGAACAGCAAAGCGTCAAGGACGCCATTCGCGACGGGGAAAACGTGCTGGGCGATCGCGGCCGCCTGGTGATTCGAAAATCGGGCACGGAACCCCTGATCCGGGTCATGGCGCAAGGGGAGGACTCGGCCCTGATCGATCGGGTCGTGGGTGACATTTGCCATTCCATCGAACAATCCGCGCCATAGAGCCGACCCATAGAGCCTGCCCGGCTTAAACGATCGCCTCGCAAAGACCGGACGGGCCTTCGTTCAAAAGGTCGGCAATGATCTCCAGCCCATGCCGCAAGGCCGCCCTCGTGCGGGGCGGGCCGAGGCAGATTCGAACCGCGTGGGTCAAATGATGACGGCCAATGGTAAAGGGCTCGGCCGGGCGCAGGCCCAGATTGCGGCGGCTGGCTTGAGCGGCAAAATCGCTGCCCCGCCAGGGCTCGGGGAGTTGAAGCCAAAGGTGGATGGCGCCCGGCGGGGCGGTCACCTGCCAGGGTTGGAGGATTTCCAGGGCCAGGCGGCGGCGGGCGTCGGCCTCTGCCCGGTGTGCCGTCAATAGGCGGTCGGCGGAGCCGTCGGCCACCATCCGCGCGGCCAGCTCGGCGCAGAGCGGCGGGGCCATCCAGCAGGAAATGCGGACCGCGTTGTTCAAGCGGTGCCGCGCCGCCTCGGGCCCATGCACAAAGCCGATCCGCAAACCGGGCGACAAGGTCTTGGACAAACTGGTGACGAAGTAGCCCTGGGTGGGGGCAAAACTGGCCAGGGCGGGCGGCGCTTCCGGGGCCAGGAGGCCAAAGACGTCGTCTTCCACGATCGCCACCCCATAACGCTCGGCAATCTGCGCGATGGCTTGGCGCCGTTCCGTGGAAAGGATGATGTTGGTGGGGTTGTGCAGGGTGGGCATGCAGTAAAGCGCCTTGGCTTCCCCTTGGCGGCAAGCGGATTCAAAGGCGTCGGGGCAGAGCCCTTCCTCGTCCATGGCCACGCCGTCGATGCGCAAGCCCAGCAGATGGGCCACGTCCTTCAAGCCCGGGTAGGTCAGGCGTTCCGCCAGGATCCGATCGCCGGGGCGGGTGATCGCCGCCATGGCGATGGTCATGCCATGGTGACCGCCGCCACAGACCACCACGCTGTCCGAGGTCGCGCTTAGGCCGCTGCGGGCCAGCCAACGGGCGCCCATGGCCCGGTGGGCCTTCAGGCCCGGGCGGGGCTGATAGTCGAAGAGCGGCAGAATATTCGGATCGCTGGCCAGATCGCGCAGAGCCGGCAGCAGGGTTTCCTCGGCGATGGCCGGTGGCGGAAAGGCATAGGCCAGGTCAATGCCCGCCTCGCCCGGATTGTCCAGGTAAAAGGCCATGTGACGGGTGTTCTCGCTGGGGTCCTTGATGTAGGTCCCGCGGCCCACCTCGCCGGTGGTCAGGCCCCGTTTCGCCGCCTCCGCATAGGCCCGGCTCACCGTGCCCACCGTGACGCCCAAGGACCAGGCCAGGTCCCGATGGGTCGGCAAGCGGTCCCCCGGTTTCAGCTTGCCCGCGCCAATGTCCCGGGCCAGGGCGTCGGCAAGGGCCGCATAGCGCGGCTTGCCATCGTCCTCAAGGGTCGGCTGCCATATTGTCATGGTGACAATGTTGCTGTTGACGGGTCTTTTGTCAAGCCAATACAGTATTGTCACCAATACAATATGGCTCAATTCAATTATAGGAGAGGTACAATGTTGATGCAATCTCGATTAAGCCAGGCCGAAGCCAGGCTTTTGGATTATGAATCCCAGGGCGGTTTCGGCCGGAAAATTGTTTTTTTGCCTGCCGCGGTCTGGACCCTTCTCGTTATTTGGCAAGAACGCGCCAGCCAGCGCTGGGCACTGGCCCAGCAGACCCCCCATCGCCTGCTCGACATGGGAATCACCCCTGAAGCGGCGCAAAAAGAGGCCAGCAAGCCCTTTTGGCGGGCCTAGCGCCCCATTTTGTCAACGTTGACCCCGCCTTGTTGCCGTTGACCCCACCTGGTTGCCGTTGACCAAGTGATCAATGGGCGCCCCGTGCGCCGAGGAGGATAGGATATGCCCCAGGAATTTGCCCTTTATCAAGTCGATGCCTTTGCCCAGCGGCCTTTCACAGGCAATCCGGCGGCGGTTGTACCGCTTAAAGAATGGTTGCCCGATGGGGTGCTGCAGGATATCGCGGCGGAAAACAATCTCTCGGAGACCGCCTTCATCGTGGATCAAGGCAAGCGCTTTGCCCTGCGTTGGTTTACGCCTGAGATCGAGGTGGATCTTTGCGGTCACGCCACCCTGGCCAGCGGCTTTGTCATCAATCGCTACTTGCGCCCCGGCTTGTCCCAGATCGAGTTCGCAAGCCGCTCGGGCCTCTTGGGCCTGACGGTCGACGGGGAGCGCCACACCCTGGATTTCCCGGCCGATCCGCCGGTTCCCTTCGACGTGGCCGAGCAGGTCGCCCTTGCCCTGGGCCGGCGTCCCGAGGCGGTCCTGCGCGGCAGCAAAAAGATGCTGGTGATCCTGGAGAGCGCGCAAGATGTCGCCGACGCGGCGCCGGATTTGGTGAAAGTGGCCGCCCTGCCGTCGGACGGCATGATCATTTCCGCGCCGGGCGAGGACTGTGATTTTGTCTCGCGCTACTTCGCGCCCCACGCGGGTATTCCCGAAGATCCGGTCACCGGCTCGGCGCACTGTGTTTCGGCGCCCTATTGGCGAGGCCGCTTGGGCAAGAGCCAATTGTCGGCGCGCCAGATTTCCAAGCGGGGTGGGGCCTTGGATCTTGAACTGCGGGGAGACCGTGTGTTCATATCGGGCAAGGCGCGGCTCTATCTGGAAGGGCGAATCTTTGTGTGAGGCTA
This sequence comes from Kiloniellaceae bacterium, assembly GCA_028280915.1. GTDB lineage: Bacteria > Pseudomonadota > Alphaproteobacteria > Kiloniellales > Kiloniellaceae > JANQKX01. Next base: position 6,369 of record JANQKX010000158.1, on the reverse strand, counting down.
GGGACGATGCCCTAAACATCGGGCGCGTTGAAGATCACGAAATGGCGACCGTGCGGCAGCTCTTTCGGGATTATGCCGCTTGGCTTCAGGTGGATCTCTGCCTGGAGGGCTTCGAGGCGGAGTTGGCGGCTCTGCCCGGCCCTCACGCACCGCCGGCCGGCGGCATCTGGCTGGCCCGCTCTGAAAAAGAGGGCGCCGTCGGGGTGGTGGCCGGGCGGCCCCTCTCCGCGGCCGTTTGCGAGGTGCGGCGCTTGTGGGTGGGGCCGGCGCAGCGGGGCCGGGGCACGGCGCGGCTTTTGGTCAATGCCGCGGTGCGGGCAAGCGCCGCCCAGGGTTATGCCACCATGTCCTTGGAAACGCTGCCCTTCATGGCCGCGGCCCAAAAGCTTTATCAGGACTTGGGTTTTGCGGATGCGCCTTGTCCCGATCCGCAACGGGGCAAATCGGTGCGTTACATGGAATTGGACCTGCGCGCCGGTGGCCAGGGCAAGGTGGCGCCATGAGCGACCGTTACTTCGATGATTTCAAGGTCGGTGATCAGTTTACCAGCGGCGGTGTGACCATCACTGAATCCCAGATTCTGGACTTTGCCCTGGCATACGATCCCCAGCCCTTTCACCTTGATAAGACCGCCGCTCAGGACAGCCCCTTTGGCGGCTTGATCGCATCGGGCTTTCAAACCCTGGCCTTGGCTTTTCGGATCTTTTATCAGGCCAACATCATCAATGCCTGCTCCCTGGGCTCGCCGGGCATGGACGAACTCAGGTGGCTGAAGCCGGTCCGCCCGGGAGATACCCTGACGGTACGGGCGGAGGTTTTGGAAAGCCGTCCGTCCCGGTCCCGTCCCGACAGGGGCAGCTTGCGCATGGGCTACACGGTCGTGACTCAAACCGGCGAGACGGTTATGACATTCCAAGTCACGCACATCTTCGCCCGCCGGCCCGGCTAGTCTCAAAAAAGCTGTTGCTGCACCGCAGCATTTTGTTATGATCGCGTTTCATTGACGTTCCCTTGTCGGCTCTGCCGGCGACCTTTTGGCCTGGGAAATTGGCTCGTGAAATTGGCCTGTGAAACTCGGTCAAAACAAAAGGGCCAACTCAAAAAGGCTCCAAAAAATAGGAAAGAAAGATGCCACCTGACATGCCGGCGACGCGTCCGGGCAATCCCTGTTTTTCATCCGGCCCTTGCAGCAAGCGGCCGGGCTGGTCCCTTTCCGCGCTGCAAGACGCCAGTCTGGGGCGATCCCACCGGGCCGCGGGGCCGAAGGGCAAGTTGGCGGCGGTGATTGACCGGTCCCGTGAGATCCTGGGCCTGCCGTCGGATTATGTCCTGGGCATCGTGCCCGCCTCGGATACCGGCGCGGTGGAGATGGCCCTGTGGAACTTGCTGGGCGCGCGGGGCGTGGATGTGTTGGCTTGGGAATCCTTTGGCCAAGGCTGGGCCAAGGACATCTCCGATCAATTGAAACTCTCCGACGTGCGATATCTCACCGCCGACTACGGCAGCCTGCCGGACCTTTCCCGGGTCGATGGGGACCGGGACGTGGTCTTCACCTGGAACGGCACCACCTCGGGCGTGTGCGTGCCCAACGGGGATTGGATCCCGGCCGACCGCAAAGGCCTGACCATCTGCGATGCCACCTCGGCGGCCTTTGCCATGGCGCTGCCCTGGGACAAGCTGGATGTGGTGACCTGGTCCTGGCAAAAGGTGCTGGGCGGGGAAGGGGCCCATGGCATGTTGGCCTTGAGCCCCCGGGCCGTTGAGCGCCTGCAGAATTATCAGCCGCCATGGCCCCTGCCCAAGATCTTCCGGCTGACCAAGGGCGGCAAGCTGATGGCCGACGTGTTTCGCGGCGCGACCATCAACACGCCCTCCATGCTCTGCGTCGAGGACATCCTGGACGCCTTGAGCTGGGCCGAAGGGCAGGGCGGGCTGCCCGCCCTGATCGCCCGGGCGCAAGCCAATCTAGCGGTGGTCGCCCAGTGGGTTGAGTCCAGTGACAGTGTCACATTCCTGGCCGCCGACCCGGCGAGCCGTTCCGCCACCTCCATTTGCCTGAGCATCGCCGCACCCTGGTTCGCCGCCTTGGACGGCAGCGCGCAAAAGGCTGCCGTCAAGCGCTTGGCCGCCTTGCTGGCCGAACAGGGGGTGGCCTATGACATCGCCGGTTACCGCGACGCTCCGCCGGGCCTGCGCCTCTGGGGCGGAGCCACGGTCGAATCTTCTGACATGGCCGCCTTGTTGCCCTGGATCGATTGGGGCCTAGCGGTGGTAAGCGAAGAAACTGAAAGCAAGAGTTAGGATTTGTGATGCCCAAGGTACTGATTTCCGATTCCCTGAGCCCCAAGGCGGCCGAAATTTTCCGCGAGCGCGGCGTCCAGGTGGACGTGGCGGTGGGCCTGTCGCCTGAGGAACTGATGGCCAAGATCGGCGGCTACCATGGCCTGGCGATCCGCTCCGCCACCAAGGTCACGGCCGATGTCCTGGCGGCGGCGGAGAACCTGATGGTGGTGGGCCGGGCCGGCATCGGCGTGGACAATGTGGACGTGGAAGCGGCAACCGCCCGGGGCGTGGTGGTGATGAACACACCCCACGGCAACTCCATCACCACGGCCGAACACGCCATCGCCATGTTGTTCGCCCTGGCCCGGCAGATCCCCGCCGCCGACCGGTCGACCCAAGCCGGCAAGTGGGAAAAGTCCCGCTTCATGGGCGTGGAACTGACCGGCAAGCATTTGGGCATCATCGGCTGCGGCAACATCGGCTCCATCGTCGCCGCCCGGGCGCTCGGCCTGAAAATGCGCGTCATGGCCTTTGATCCTTACCTGTCCCCGGATCGGGCCAAGGACCTGTGTATCGAAAAGGTCGAGCTGGATGCCTTGCTGGAACGGGCCGATTTCATTTCGCTTCATGTCCCCCTAACGGATCAAACCTCGAACCTTTTGGACGGGGCGGCGCTGGCCAAGACCAAAAAGGGCGTGCGTATCGTCAATTGCGCCCGGGGCGGGCTGATCGTTGAGGAGGACCTGCGCGCGGCGATCGAAAGCGGTCACGTGGCGGGCGCGGCCCTGGATGTCTTCAGCCAGGAGCCGGCCCGGGACAACGCCCTCTTCGGCTTGGAGCAGGTGGTGGCCACGCCGCACTTGGGCGCGGCGACCAGCGAGGCCCAGGAGAAGGTGGCGCTGCAGGTGGCGGACCAGATGTCCGATTATCTGATGACCGGGGCCATCACCAATGCCTTGAACATGCCCTCCCTGACCGCGGAGGACGCGGAGCGATTGTCGCCCTATATGAAGCTGGCCGAACTGTTGGGCAGCTTTGCCGGCCAGTTGACCCGCACCGGTCTGCGCAAGGCGGTGGTGGAGTATGAAGGGCAGGTGGCGGAGCTGAACACCCGGCCCATCACCCAGGCCGCCTTGACGGGGCTGCTGCGGCCCATCTTGGCATCGGTCAACATGGTCAATGCGCCGGTCATCGCCCGGGAGCGGGATATTGACGTGACCTCGGTCAATCACCAGCGGGATTGCGACTATCAAACCTTGATCCGCATGACCGTCACCACTGAGCGGGGGCCGCGATCGGTGGCCGGTACGCTGTTCGGCGGCACCAAGCCCCGTTTGGTGGAAATCAAGGGCATCGCCATCGAGGCCGAGATGTCGCCCCACATGCTCTACATCACCAACGAGGACAAGCCCGGCCTGATCGGTGCCCTGGGCACCACCTTGGGGGAAGCGGGCGTGAACATCGCCACTTTTCATCTGGGCCGGGCCTCCCAAGGGGGCGATGCCGTCGCCCTGATCGAGATGGACGAGGCCATTGCGCCGAAGGTTCTCGAAAAGGTGCGCCATCTGCCCCACGTGAAGCAGGCCATGCCCCTGAGCTTTTAAGGGGCCTCGGCCCCGGCGGTTAAGGTACGGCTGCTCTGGCGAGGGCCACCAAACGGCCGACGGTGACAATCGAGAGCAGGACGGCGGCGGCGAAGACATAAAGGCCCAGGTGTACGGTGACGTTGGAGACCAGGGAGATCTTCAGCACCACCACCAAGAGAGCGACCACGAAGACGTCCAGCATGGACCACTTGCCGAAGGCCTCGACCCATCGCAGGGCAACCGGCAGGGTCCCGTGGGGCAAGTGCAGGCGGCGCCAGGCCCAAAAGGCCACCCCCAGCTTGGCGATGGGGACGATCACGGTAAAGATGAGGACGATGGCAAAAAGCAGGTAGTCGCCCGTCTGCAAGAGCTGCACGATGCCGCCCAGGATCGATACTTCGTTATAAAATACGATCAGGGTATTGATGGTCATCACCGGTAACAGCCAGCCGGCCACCAGCAGAACCGCCGACAACAGCAGCCACAACCCGAGCCAGCTATCAAAAAAGGACAAAGCCCGGCGCCAGGGAGTGGCGGTGGCCGGCCCCTCGGCCTGGGGGTCTTGTTCCGGAGGGTGGTTTTCCAAAGGCATGGTCGGCTTGAGGGTTCCTGATCGGGCGTGTGCGCCGGCCTTGTCCGGCAAGCCGCTGAAATTTCCTTTGCCGTGGCGGGTCAAAGGGGGTAGTCACTGGTCTGAAGCGGCCGCGGCGGTCTGCCCACCGCTTCGTAGTGGGAAAAAGACACCAAGGCAAGACCGCAAAACACCATGAGCGAGCAGCTTCACAAAGGCCTCCTGCCGGCCGGCTTGGCGGACGTTCTGGCACCCCAGGCGGCCCATGAATATCGTGTCGTCGGGCAGCTGTTGCAAAACTTCCAGGCCCAGGGCTACCTGCAGATCAAGCCGCCCATGCTGGAATTCGAGGAAGGCCTGCTGTCGGGTACGGGGGCTGCCGTGGCCGGCCAGACCTTCCGACTGATGGACCCCATTAGCCAGCGTATGATGGGCCTGCGCGCCGATATCACCCCGCAGGTGGTCCGCATCGCCACCACCCGCTTGGGCGAGGAGCCGCGACCCTTGCGCCTGTGTTACAGCGGCCAGGTCCTGCAGGTGCGCGGTAGCCAACTGCGCCCGCAGCGTCAGTTTTCCCAAGTGGGCGCGGAGCTGATCGGCGCGCCGGTGGCCCAGGCCGACGCGGAGGTTGCCCTCTTGGCGGCTGGGGCTCTGACCGCCTTGGGCATCCAGGACCTTTCCTTGGATATCAACGTGCCCACCCTGGTGGGCGGTCTGGCTAGGGACTTGGGTTTGTCGGCCGAGGGAACCGGCCAGTTGCGGGCCGCCCTGGACCGCAAGGACGCGGCCTTGGTGGCCGATTTGGCGGGGGCGCACGCGACCCTGTTCCTGGCTCTGCTGCGGGCCGCCGGGCCGGCCGAGCACGCCCTTGGCGCGCTGCGAGCTCTGGACTTGACGCCCTCGGCGCGGGGCGACTTGGCGCGGCTGGAGGAAGTCGTGGGCCTCATCCGCAAGGCGGCGCCGGATCTGGAGCTGACCGTCGACCCGGTGGAGCACCGGGGCTTTGAGTATCAAACCGGCATCAGTTTCATCATCTTTGCCAAATCCGTGCGTGGCGAACTGGGCCGGGGCGGGCGCTACGATTCGGTTGTGGCCAACGGAGGCCGGGAAGGGGAGTCCTCCACCGGATTTTCCTTGTTCATGGATACGGTTTTGCCCGCGGTGCCCGTGGCGCCCATGCCTGAAAAGCTCTATGTGCCCTTTGAGAACGGCGGGACGGCGGGGCAGAAATTCCGCTCCGAAGGCTGGATCACCGTGGCCGGCTTGGCGCCCGAACCCGACCCGGTGGCCGAGGCGCGGCGCCTTGGCTGCAGTCATTTCCTGGAGCAGGGTGCGGTCAAGCCGGTGCCGGGCGATAGCGGTCAGAAATAAACCTTAGCGGATCACAGAAGGAAATCGATCATGGCCAACGTGGCGGTCGTGGGCTCCCAATGGGGAGACGAAGGCAAGGGAAAAATCGTCGACTGGCTGTCCGAGCGCGCCGATGTGGTGGTGCGCTTTCAAGGCGGGCACAACGCGGGGCATACTCTGGTGGTGGGCGATCAGACCTACAAGCTCTCCTTGCTGCCGTCGGGGGTGGTCCGTCCGGGCAAACTCGCCATCATCGGCAACGGGGTGGTGATCGATCCCTGGGCCCTGGTGGAGGAGATCGAGCGCCTGCGCGGCCAAGGGGTGGCGATCTCGCCGGACAACCTGAAGATCGCCGATAACGCGGCCCTGATTTTGCCCATGCATGGCCAGATCGACCGGGCGCGGGAAGCCTTGCGCGGCGGGGTGCAGATCGGCACCACCGGCCGGGGCATCGGCCCCGCCTACGAGGACAAGGTGGGGTGGCGGGCCGTGCGGGGCTGCGATCTGGCCGATCCCGATCTCCTGGCCCAGCGGGTCGACCAGTTGCTGCTCTACAACAACGCCTTTTTGGAAGGCATG
>JANQKX010000146.1 GCA_028280915.1 Kiloniellaceae bacterium | reverse complement strand
CATGGCCCAGGCCCTGGTGGGCATGGTGATCATGGTGGCCGAGGGCATCGAGCTGGGTCACGGCCTTGGCAACCTGGCCGCCTTGGCGGCGGCGGTGGGCTTTGCCGCCTTCACCATCGTGCTGCGCTGGGGCAAGCTGGAGGACATGATGCCCTCTGTGTTGTGGTCCGGCGTGTTCGCCATCTTGCTGGGCGCCGTGGTGTGTTACGCGGAAGGTCACGGCCTGGCCATTTCCTGGCACGACATTCTGATCGCCCTGGCCATGGGGGTGTTTCAGCTCGGCCTGGGCCTGACCCTTTACACCATCGGCTCCAAGGTGGTGCCGGCGGGCGAGTTGGCCTTGCTGTCCATGACCGAGGTCCTGCTCGGACCCCTATGGGTGTGGTTGTTCCTGGGTGAGACCGTGGCCTTTTACACCCTCCTGGGCGGCGCGATCCTGCTCTTTGCCATTGCCGTCAATGCCCTCTCCGGCCTGCGCCGCAAGCCCAACCCGGTCATGTAGCCGGCATTGCCGGGGGGTAGTAATGGGGTGGCGCGCAGTCTACATCACTTGTTTCGGATGGTGGCTTTTGGGGTCTACGCTGCCTCTTGCCGCGAGCCTACAGGCCGCCGCGGAAGCGGTGGACGGCAGCTGGTGCGCGCCGGACGGACGCCGCATGGTCGTGGAGGGCACCCGCCTGCTCACCCCCGGCGGGCAGATCGCCCAGGGCCGCTACAGCGAACGGGCCTTCGCGGTCGTGATACCGGAAGGGGAATGGCTGGCCGGCAAGACCCTTTGGCTGGAGCGCACCTCGCCCGATTCCTTGCGCGTCAGCGTGGAATCCGAAAACCAGCAAGGCCCGCCGCCCCATGACCGCTGGGTGCTCTGCCCCTATGTGTCGTAACGGGAGGGCCGCCTAACTCTCCAGGTCGGCGCCGCCTTCTTCGGTGCGTTTGGCCACAAAGGCGTCCAGTTCGTCGCGGATGGCCGGGTCGAGGGGCGGGGGCGTGAAGTTGGCGATGGTGTCCTTATAGATGCGATGGGCCCGCTGGGTGGCGTCCACGCTGCCGGTTTCCTGCCAGGTCTCGAAGTTGCGCCAGTCGGACAAGAGGGGGGCGTAGAAGGCGTTTTCGTAGCGCTCCAGGGTGTGGGCGCAGCCGAAGTAGTGGCCGCCCGGACCCACCTCGCGGATCGCCTCCAGACCCAGGGCCCCTTCGTCGCAGGGCGGCGGCCGGAACAGCATGGCGAACATCTGCAGCATCTCCACGTCGATCACGAACTTCTCGAAGGAGGCGGTCAGTCCCCCCTCCAGCCAGCCGGCGCCGTGCATGACCACGTTGCAGCCGCCCATGATCGCCCCCCAGAGGGACATCTGGGATTCGTAAGCGGCTTGGGCATCGGGCGCGTTGGAAGCGTTGGTGCTGGACGAGCGCCAGGGCAGCTTGTAGCGCCGGGCCAACTGGCCGCTGGCAAAGGCGGCGTGCACGTATTCCGGGGTGCCGAACGCGGGGGCGCCGCTCTTCATATCCACGTTCGAGGTGAAGCCGCCGTAGGCGACGGGCGCGCCGGGCTGCACGAACTGGGCCAGGGCCAGGCCGGTCAGGGCCTCGGCGTTTTGCTGGGCCAGGGCGCCGGCAATGGTGACCGGGGCCATGGCGCCCGCCAGGGTGAAGGGGGTCAGGACCATCAGCTGCCCGGTCTTGGCGAAATCGATGATGCCCTTGGACATGGGAATGTCCAGCTGCAAGGGCGAGTTGGCATTGATCACCGTGTAGCAGCTGGGCTCGGCCTGGAATTGCTCCCGGGAGATCCCGCGGGAGATGCGCATCATCTCTAGGGAATCGGCCACCACCTCCCGGCCCCGGCTGTAAAGGAAGGGGATCTTGTCGGTGAGAACCGCGATGGACCGGGTCATCTCCAAGTGGCGCAGCCCCGGCGGAATGTCGATGGGCTCCACCATGGGGGTAATCACGTGCAGCACGTCGAAGGACTGTGCCATGCGCAGCAAATCGGAAAAGGCGGCCAGGGTGCCTGGCCGGCGGCCATGTTCCAGGTCGGACACATTGGGCGGCCCGCCCACGGACGCAAAGGCCACGCGGTTGCCGCCCAGGGTGACGTTGCGTAGGGGGTTGCGGCTGTAGAGGGTCACCGACGACGGCGCCTTGGCGACGGCCTCCAGGATCAGGTTCCGGTCGAAGCGCACGATCTGGCTGCTCTCGTCCACATCGGCCCCGGCCTTGCGGAAGATCTCCCGCGCCTCGTCGAGCAGGATACGCAGGCCGATCTCCTCCAGGATGGTCATGGAGGTTTCGTGAATGGCCTCGATCTGATCGTCGGAAAACACCTTTATGGGCGGGAAGGGGTTGGTCAGATTGAGAAAGGCGGGATTAACACCGGCGGCTTTCTCAGGTGCGGCGGCGGCCCGCGCGGCGGCCCCGGAGCTGCGGCTGCGGCGCCGTTCCCGGCGCGCTTCAGGCTGGCTTGCGATGGACATCACACCCTCCTTTTCTCTGGTGTTGCTGGGTCTTGGTCCTGGTCTTGGTTTTGGTTTTGCGATCGATTTCGTTGCGCGGCTCCGGCCAGGAATTTCGCCCGGTGGGCGGCGGCCCGGGCCGGGTCCATGTCCCGGCCGGTGAAGCCCTTGAAATAGCTTTCCAGAAACGAGATTCGCTGGGCGTCCGGCTCCTCAATATTCAGGGCGTAATAGCCGACCTGAGCAAAGTAGAGGATGCGGGCCCGGATAAAGGCTTCCGTCTTTTCATAACCGGCCCGCTGGTAAAGGGCGGCAAAGGCGGCGACCCGGGCTTGGTCCGCCTCGGCCACCGCTGTTTTGATTCGCGGTGTCTGGCGGGCCCAATCCCTGAGCGCTGAATCCAGCCGCGGGTCAAAGCGGTCGGCGTCGATCCAGGCGTCGAACAGGGCCAGGATGCCCTCGGTCAGGTCCTGGGCGGTTTCCGCCGCCGCCACGACCGCGGCGGTATTGTGGCGCTGCCAGTGATCGAGCAACTGATCCAAAAGATCCGCCCGGTCCTTGAAATGCCAATAGAAACTGCCCCGGGTCACGCCCAAGGCTTGGGCCAGGCGGGTGATCTTGACCGCATCAATGCCCTCGTCCACCAGCAGCCTTAGGCCCATCTCTACCCAGTCGCGCCGGCACAAGGCCCGCTCGTCCACCGGCGGCCGGCCAGTGGGGAACGCCTCGGGGAGGGGCATCGGTGCCAAATCGCTTTTGGCGGCGCTCATGATAGGAGGCCCCTTGGTCCCAGGCCCCTTTTACCGCCTCCCGATCGGCGAACCGTGCCGTCTCTGGATCTGTCGTATTGCGTGCCCACTGTTGCCTCTTTTCATGGCCATAGCTGTCCCGGTGTTCCTTTCTTCCATACAATATTGTATGGAAACAAACAAGTGTGTATGGAGGTGGCCAAGGCTTTGCGAAGCCTCTCGGCAACCGTTGCCCGGTGCTTAACGGAAGGGGCCCTTGGCTTTAGTGATACCGGAATATGGAAAAATCTCACCCCATCCCGGGGCCATTATCTACGTTCCTTGGAATTAGGTGGCTCTCACCGCCATACAAAGGCGAAGCAATGCGCGCCTTGGGTCAGGGCTGGCACATAGAAATTGTCTGGTGATGATGTCCGGCTCAGGGGGATGGTAGGGAGCTAACCGCTGTTTTCCATTTTTTCCCGGTAGAGCAGGGCGGCTTGCACCCGGCTTTTCACTTCCAACTCCCGCAGCACCCGGCTGACGTGCGCCTTTACCGTGGGCAGCTTCAAGTCCAGCTGCTGAGCAATATCCTCGTTGGACAGGCCTTGGGCGATCAGCTGCAGCATCTGCCGTTGGCGCCGGGTCAGCCGGTTCAAGGCCGGCCATGATTTGGGCTGCCTTTCCATCACGGGCTCGGAGATGTGCTTGAGATTGGTGATGTGAGAGGGAATGTAGACGCCGCCGGCCAGGATCAGGCGGAAAATCTCCGACAGGGGTTCGGATTTGCCCGAGGTGGGAATGACCGCCTTGGCGCCCAATTCAAAAAACGCGGGCACTTCCCGGGCCTCGTTGGTGGCCGTCAAAACGGCCAGGGGCGCCGGCTCGATGGCCTGATTAAGCCGTATCAGATCCGCCAGGGAGCCGTTGTAAGGATTGGCCCACTCCACAATGACCAGATCGACCGGGCCTTGGCGCTCCAGCAAGGGCAGGGCGGCGTCGGCGGACTCGGCTTCGATAACGGTCGCCGAGCGATCGATCTGTGCCAGGTGACTGCGCAGGGCCACCCCCGTCAATTGGTTACGGTGTATCAACAGGGCCTTGAGGTTTTTCTGGCCCACCTCCACGGCGGATTTCGGGTGCATAACCGAAACCCAGTAAACCGGATTGCTTTCTTCGTCGCACACTGAGGATATGTGCCACTCAAAAGTGATTTCGTGACCCTCTTTATCGTAATTGACGATCTGGCCGAAAAAAGACTTCTGCCCGCTTTTTAGGGTGTGGCGGAGTTCGTCAAGCACCCGGCGGTCGGTGCGGGGGCCCTGCAGGAGGCGGGGCGTCTCTCCCAGCACTTCTGCTGCGCTATACTTGGTTATCCGTGTAAAGGCATTGTTGACATATAAGATACGCGGCCCCGGCGGATCCAGGAGATTGTCGGTGATGATCACGGGGTCGGAGAGGTGGGTCGCAAAGGAAGTGAACTTGCTGAAGACTTTTTCGGCCTTAGGAGATTTCATGTCCCTAGTTCATTTGACTTGTTATTGTTTTCGTTTGGATCACGGTGCCACGCTACGTGCTGTTTTAACCGTGATTGAGTTTTCAGGATTCGAAATCGCCTTATCTTCAAGCTCAGATTACAAACCCTTACTTTAAGTCACACCAGTGTTGCCTTTTTCCGTTGAATTCTCTCCCCCGCATTTTGTTTTGTCGGCGCCACAGTTTTGGGCTGACCGAGTTATTGTGAGTGCCTGATTGCCTTCAATGGGTATCATGGCACCTATTTTGTAGTCATGGGCCGGACCGGGCCGGAAGACCGTCGAAACGCCGCCGGATCGTCCAGGTCGAACAACGCCAGGACCTTTTGGCCTTTTTCCGCTCTCGAATCAAGATGATTTGCCATAAAGGTGAACGGCTTCACTTCGAAATTTAAGAGGCGCTGCTATCTGGTGGTCGAAAATTCACTTTTGCGAAACGTCCTGGGTGTAACGTCGCGAAGTTGCCTGCGGATCGAAGCTTGGCCCGGCCGGGCAGAGAGCGGCAACCCAGGTCTCGCGGAGGGGTGCCCGAGTGGCTAAAGGGGACGGGCTGTAAACCCGTTGGCATTGCCTACGTTGGTTCGAATCCAACCCCCTCCACCAGACGGCAGCTCTTCACACCTTCGCATTTTGCCGCAAACATCCAGCATGTGCCGACATCCGGCACCGGCGGCCGGCGCCCAAGCCGGTTATCCCTTGTTGGGCCCGTCGAACGGCTGATCGTTGCTGAGCGCGGTGGGGTCTTGCGTCTTTTCCACAGGCGCCAGCTTGGCGTTGTCGAAGGCGGCCAGCTTGTTGTCGGAAATCAATTGGCGCAGGCGGTCCACGTAGAGGGCACCTTCTTCCGAATAGGCCTCCAGGCCGGCCAATAGGTCGTCCGTGCCGGCTTGCACGGGATTTTCACTGCGCCGGGCCCGCAAATCCGCATAGGACTGGTGGCTGTTCAGATTGTGCATATAGCTGCGCACCGCCGCCAAGAGGCTCTCGAAGCTGCGCACACGGAAGGTCTCCGTTTCAGCGATTTCTTCCGGGACGATACCG